>CAZUNW010000253.1:0-3254 GCA_964621425.1 uncultured Chryseobacterium sp.
CGCGGGCGGCAACACCTGCGTGGTGGTGGCCAGCGAGAAGCATCCGCTGCCGGCCGTCACGTTCACTGAAGTGCTCGCCACCAGCGACCTGCCCGGCGGCGTGGTGAACCTGATGACGGGCTTCCGCAGCGAACTGCTGAAGCCTTTGGTGGCCCACATGGATGTGAACGCCGTTGTTGTTGCGGCTGCATCGAAAGAGGAGCGGGTCATGCTCGAGACCGAGGCCACCTGCAACCTGAAGCGGGTGGTGTACCCGAGGTCGGGGCAGGCTTCACCGTATGCGATCCTCGATATGCAGGAGGTGAAGACCACCTGGCATCCGATCGAGCGCGGGCAGGGTGGGAGCGGCGGTTATTGAGCGCATGCATCCCATCACCTGGTCCGATTTCGAGAAGGTCCGTCTTTGCGTGGGCACCGTGCTTTACGCGGAGGACCTGCCGAACGCGCGCAAGCCGGCCTATGTGCTCACCATCGACTTCGGTCCGCACGGGGTGAGGCGCAGCAGTGCACAGATCACGGTGCGCTACACCAAGGCGGAACTGGTCGGTCTGCAGGTGGTGGCGGTGATCAACCTGCCCCCGAAGCAAGTAGGAAGCGTGATGAGCGAGTGCCTGGTGACGGGTACACCCGATGCGGATGGGCACATCGCGCTAGCTACCGTGGAGCGGCGCGTCCCGAACGGATCGATGCTTTGCTGAAGCGCACTCCTGGGCGGGTTGCGATCGTCGTTCCTTCGTGCCATGGGAGCGGGTCCTGACTGGGTCGAGCTTGGTCTTCCGGGCCTCTTTGCAGCGAGCTTCCTTGCGGCCACGCTGCTGCCCTTCAGCAGCGAGGCCTTGCTGGCCACGATGGCACAGGGCCCCTGGCCGTGGGTTGCGCTGTGGGCCGTGGCCACCGTGGGCAATACGCTGGGGGGGCTTCTGACCTACGTCTTGGGCCGTCTCGGCCGCACGCTTTCCTGGCGTGGCCTTGGGGTCGCTTCCGCTGATGCATCCCCCCGCTGGCTGGACCGCGTACGGCGCTGGGGTCCTTGGGCCGCGCTGCTGTCCTGGCTTCCCGTAGTGGGTGACCTGATCGCCGTGGCGCTGGGTACGGTGGGCTGCCCCTGGCCGGCCACTGCGCTGCTGATGGGAGTGGGGAAGGCCCTGCGCTATGCGGCCTTGCTGGCAGCGATGGGGGCTGCTTCGTAAGGCTTTTCAGGCCTTGTCTCGTCCGTTGACGCGGCCCTCGAGGAACCACCACCGCGGAGTATCCCGTCGCTGCTTGGCGCGCTGCCACATCGCCACCAGCCGGTCCTGCAGCAGTGTGGTGGCCTCCTCCACACTATCTGCCACGAATACGAACTCGAGCTCCTTGCGCCCCAGCGTTCCCTGTTCCACCATATGCTCGATCTGGTGGAGCATCGGCGACCAGTACTCCCTGCCGTACAGCAGGATCGGGAAGTCCTTCACCTTGCCCGTCTGGATGAGCGTAATGGTCTCGAAGAGCTCGTCCACCGTACCGGCACCACCGGGCATCACCACGAAACAGATGCTGTACTTCACCAGCAGCACCTTGCGGACAAAGAAGCGCTCGAAGGTGAGGCTGATGTCGAGGTAGGGGTTGGGGTGCTGCTCATGCGGCAGGGTGATGTTGCAGCCCACGCTGCGGGCACCCACGTCTCGCGCGCCGCGATTGGCGGCCTCCATCAAGCCCGGTCCGCCTCCCGTCATCACCGTGAAGCCCACCCGGCCCACCCGGCGTGCGAGTTCGCGCGTGGCCTCGTAAAAGGGGTGGTCCTCCTTGAAGCGGGCGCTGCCGAAGAAGGTGACGCAGGGCCCCACGAAATGCAGCCGGCGGAAACCGGTGATGAACTCCCGGGCGATGGCGACCACGGAGCGGAACTCCTTCCAGCGTGATCGGGGACCTTCCAGGAACCGGAGGTCGATGTGCCGCGGGTCGGGGAGCGTCATGCCCGGCGAAGGTAGCCGGGGCGCCGGTTTCGTATGTTCGCCGCGCAAAACCACGCCGCATGCGCATCACACTCCTCCTCCTCGGAACCGTCCTCGCCGCTCCTGTCCTGGCGCAGCCCCAGCTGGACAACCCGGGCTTCGAGACCTGGCAGAACACCGGAACGGCCACGCAGGAGCCCAGTGATTGGAGCTCCGTCAAGACCAGCGATGGAGGCACCTTCATCAACAACCTGGCCCCGCAGATGGTGTGGCAGAGCACGGATGCGCACAGTGGCGCCTACTCCGCCAACCTGCGCACGGTCTCCTCCTTCATTGGTGCGGCCACGGGGCTTCTCACCAACGGGCGCGTGCACGCGGAGCTGCAGGTGGAGAACAGCTATGCCTTCACGGACACGCTGAACACCGCGTGGAACACGGTCTGTTCCTCGCGTCCGGACAGCCTGGTTGGCTGGTACAAGTACACCCCTCAACCCGGTGACCAGGCGGTGATCGGTGTGCTGCTGCACGTGGACGACGGACGTTTGCCGGCTTTCGGAACGGAGGCCAACTGGGTGGGCGGGGCCGATTGGACCGCTCCCAGCGCGGTGGTCGGCTGGACCCGCTTCGCGACGCCGTTCACCTACGAGGACAACCGCACGCCCGAGCACATCCTGATGATCCTGACCACCGGTGACAGCACCAACAGCCAGGTGGGCACCGAAGCCTGGTTCGACGACCTCGCGCTGATCTACAACGTGCACGCCGTGCCCGATGCGGCCGTGGCCTATGTGACGGCCCAGGATGGCTTCCCCCTCAACGTCGGCTACACCACGGGCGGCGTACCCACCGGCGCCATCGACTTCACCGCCGAACTGAGCGACGCGAACGGCGATTTCACCACGCCCACGGTGATCGGCGTGCTCAACAGCGCTGGCACGTCAGGCAGCATTCCCTGCAGCATTCCGGCCGGTACGGCGCCTGGAACGGGCTATCGGATCCGTGTCACGACCCCCTCGCCCTACTACGCGCCGGTGGATTCCGGAATCATCGTGGAGGTGAGTACGGACGTTGCCACGATCGCGGCCCGTGAGGATTGGCGGGCGTGGTCCGGCGTGGATGGCCTCTGGCTGGACCTGCGCAGCACGGAACTGCGTGCCACGGGCTATGAGGTGCTGGATGCGCGTGGCGCCCTTATGGCCGCTGGAACGACCACCACGGGCGCCCTCCAGCGAATTGCCGTGCCTGGATCGTGCGGCATGGTCGTGGTGCGCCTGCTGCACGCGGAGGGTGCCGATCACCTGCGGGTGGTGAGGCCCTGACGCG
>CAZUNW010000254.1:0-3250 GCA_964621425.1 uncultured Chryseobacterium sp.
CCTGAACAAGTTCTTCCCCACCGGGTTCGGCAACCGGGTCTACTGGGCCTTCGCCCGGTTGGTAAGGTCCACCGGGTGGCCGAAGCGCAACCGCGAGCGCACGAAGGGACCCTACGCCCTGGGCTACAGCATGGTGGTGCGCAAGCCCCTGGCCTGAGCGGGTCAGTCGCCTGTTCCGAGCAGTTGCTTGCGGAGCATGTTAAGCGCGGCGATGGCGCTGCGCTTGATCACCAGGTCACGGCTGCCGGGGAAGAGTCCCATCGCCGACCGCACGCCGTCCGGACCTCCCACGGCCATCCACACGGTGCCCACAGGCTTGTCAGGGGTACCCCCGTCCGGACCGGCCACGCCACTGAGGGCGATGCTCCAATCGGTGCGCAACGCCTGGCGCACCCCGGAGGCCATCTGCTCCACCACGGGCCGGCTTACCGCGCCATTAAGCTCCAACATGCCGGCGGGGATGCCCAGTTCCTCCATCTTCACGGCGTTGGCGTAGCTCACCACCCCGCCGATGTAATAGGCTGAACTACCGGGCACGCTGGTGATCAGGTGGCTCACGTAGCCCCCGGTACAACTCTCGGCCAGGCTCAGCGTCTGGCCAGCGGCCCGCAGCAACGAACCCACCACCTCCTCCAGCCGCGCCGTGCCCTCCCCGAAGACCAGGTCGGGAAGCAGCTCACGCAGCTCCTCCGCCTTGTGATCCACCCGTGCACGGGCCTCCTCCGCATCGCGGTTGGCGTAAGCGCTCAACCTGAGCTTTACCAGGCCTGGGCTGGGCAGGTAGGCGAGTTTGATGCCATGCGCGGACAGGTCATCCTCCCAATCGGCGATGCGGGTGGCCAGCTGGCTCTCACCCGCACCGGTGGTGAGCAGCGTGCGGTGCACGATCACGGGCGGCGACAGGATGCGGCGCAGGCGGGGCAGCACCTCGGCCTCCATCATGGCCTTCATCTCGTAGGGAACGCCGGGCATGCTCACGAACACGCGGGGAAGCGCCCTGCCCGGGCGTGAGCGTTCGAACCACATGCCGCTGGCTGTACCATGCAGGTTGGGGATGGCCGTGCACTCCTCGGGCAGGTCCGCCTGCGACCGGTTCATGTCCAGCATGGGCCGGCCCATGCGCTCGAAGAAGGCCACAATGCGGTCCTCCACGTCCGCGTGGCGCACAAGGCGCGTTTCGAAGAACGAGCACAGCGTGTGCTTGGTGATGTCGTCCTTGGTCGGACCCAGCCCGCCAGTGATCAGCACCACATCTGCCGTGGCCTCCTCCAAGGCCTGAAGGATCTGCGCGCGATCGTCGCCGATCGTGCGCACCAGAACGGGGCGGATGCCGTGCAGCGAGACCTGCTCGCCCAGCCAGGAGGCATTGGTGTTGACCGTCTGGCCGATGAGGAGCTCATCACCGATGCTGATGAGCTCGGCCGTGATCTCGTTGACTTCCTCCGTCATGGCCGCGAAGGTCGCAAATGGGCGGGTCAGCCGAGCACCACACGCACCGTGCGCACTGCGCCACCCGAAACCTGGCGGATGATGTACACCCCTGCCGGCAGGGCTGAGCGATCGATGCCCACGAGGTTCGACGCACCACGCTCCGCATGGAGCATACGCCCGCTGGCATCCAGCAGGTCCACCTCACCCAGCGGCCGATCCGCGGCGACGAACACCATGCCTCCCGCTTCCCACACGCGCAGGGCGGAGCTATCGGGCACAGGGGGCACACCCTGGCCGGGGTCCACGCAGGCGCCGAAAAAGGTGAAGAACTGCTGGTTGGCGGCACCCGGAAGGAACAGCTCCTGGATCGTTCCGCTACCATACGGTCCGCTGCCCATGCCGAATATCAGCTGCCCACCCACCGGCTGGGGCTGTGTCATGGCCAGCACATGATCGCCCGGCGGCAGGCAGATGAAGGCTGTATCGGCATCGACAGGACCCAGTTCCAGCGTGCCACTCGCCTCCACCGTGCCGCCCGCACCCGTGATGGTCCAGTTGAACGGCGAGGAGACAGCGCCAGGCACCCCCTGGTTGACGATGTGGACCGCGAGCGGAACGCAGGGGTCCTGCGGGCACAGGTCCAGCGGAAGGGTGAAGGTGCAGGCCGCATCGGAGTAGAACGAGGTCCACAGATGCAGCGTGCCCAGGAAGGGTCCGGCAGGTACGGCGGCCCCGGGCGGTACGATCAAGGTGTGCACCTGGGGATCGGTGCCGATACCGAAGTAGTTCACGAGTTCCTGCCCGAGCGTGTCGCCCTGTCCGTCAAGGAGCACGAAGCCGGGATAGCCGAAGAGGTCGCTGCTCCAGTTGGCAGCGGTGACCTCGATGAGGCCTTCGTCGAATGGCGACCACCGCACGAGCGGGATGTCCAGGCTGTCACAGGCAGGTGACTGGCCGCCGGACACGGTGAACACGTGCTGGGGCTGTGGGGCCAGGTCCGCCACATGCACACCATTGATCATGACGTTGTAGGTGCCCGCCGGAAGCTGGCCCACCATGATGGTGCGGGTGTGCGGCACGATGACGGCGAACCCCCCGGGGTCGGCGGCCACCACGTCAAGTGTCACCACGTTACCGGATACGGAGGCTGTGCTGCTCACGACGTAGGCGCCCGTGCTGCTCAGCCCGCCGGTTAGGCTGATGGTCACGAAGTCCTGGATGGTGGGCGCCGCCGGCGACACGCTCAACTGTTCCACGTAGAAGTAAGTCTGTGCCGCGGCCGCGAGGGGCAGCGTCAACAGCAGGGCGGAAAGCACGCGTGGGAGGTGCATGGGATGGCAGGTGGTGGGGTGCGCCTACGGTCGCACTTCGTAGCCGAAGAGCTCGGTGCGAGTGAGCTTGCGCACCGGGCCAAGGCGTTCCAGTGCCTTCATGTCCAGGGCAGATTCCTTTCCGATGACGCAGTAGGTGTAAGGCCTGCCCTTGATCTCGCGGTCGAAGAAGGCCTTCATGTCCTGCAGGGTGATGCCGGGTATGCGCTCATTCACCAACCGGCGCGAGTCGAAGTCGATGCCGCGGCGCTGTGCGGCGTCCCATTGCCAGTAGATGTTCTCCTTGGTGATGCGCGTGCTGGCGATCACCTTGAGCGCGGCCGTCTTGGCACCCTCGAACTGGGCTTCGGCCATGGGCATGTCGTTCATCAGGCGCAGCAGCGCATCCACGGCGTCGGGCAGCTTGTCCGCCTGGGTGCCGATGAAGCCGCGCACATAGTGGGCCTCCTCCTTCCGGGCGGGCGTGGTGTAGCTGGCGTTGGCTCCGT
>CAZUNW010000255.1:0-3247 GCA_964621425.1 uncultured Chryseobacterium sp.
CAGGGCCCAGCGGAAACAGGCGTCGTCATCCGCCGCCTCGACGATCCGCCGCACGGTCGGGTGCCAGCCGGCGAAGTCCCGGCGCAGGTCGGACGCCTCGCCCCGGCTCGACCAGGACTCCTCGCGCCAGTCGTCGCGCTCGACCACCCCCACGAAGTTCACCAGGGTCCCGCCCCGGCCGAAGTAGTGCACGAAGTGCGCGCCGGGCCCCATCCACAGGGCGGCTGTGGGCCGGACATCCGCCCCCGCCAGCCGCTCGGCCGGGACCAGCCCCCGCCAGGCGACATTGCCCGTGAAGCGCGGCGCCGCCGGGCCGAACATGGCCTTGGCGAAGTGGTCCAGCGTGCCCTTCAGTTCGGCGAAGCTCACGCCCTTGTCCACGTAAAGCCCCTCCACCTGGTGGAACATGCAGTGCGCCCGCGCGCTGATCGCCTCGTTGCGGTACACGCGTCCGGGGCTCACCGTGCGGATCGGCGGCCGCTGCCCCTCCATCACCCGCACCTGCACGCTGCTGGTGTGCGTGCGCAGGGCAAGGGCATCGGCGGCCGTGCGTGCGCCTTCCTGCGCCACGAAGAAGGTGTCCTGCATGTCGCGCGCAGGATGCTCGGGTGGGAAGTTCAGGGCGCCGAAGTTGTGGTGGTCGTCCTCCACCTCCGGTCCCTCGCTCACGCTGAAACCGATGCGTGCGAAGATGTCCACGATGCGCCGCCGCACAAGGGTGATCGGGTGCAGCCCGCCGGTGCGTTCCAGGGCTGCCGGGCGCGTGGGGTCGTCCACGCCGCCGTGCGCCTCGCCGTTCGCGGCCAGCGCGTCGCGCAGGGCTTCCAGCCGCTCCTGCGCGGCCTGCTTCAGCTTGTTGAGCCGCTGCCCCAATGCACGCTTCTCGTCGGCAGGCAGCTGCTTGAAGGCGTCGAAGAGCGCGGTCACCGAGCCGTTGCGGCCCAGGTAGGCGATGCGGAACCGCTCTACGTCCTCGGCGGACCCGGCCGTGGCGCCATGCAGCTCGGCCTCCAGGGCGGTGATGCGTTCCAGCAGGCTCATGGCAGCACCTTCATCCACATACGTACATCCTGCACGGGGCGGTCCGTGCGGTCGCGCTCCAGGGCGGCGATGCGGTCCACCACATCGATGCCCTCCACCACGCGGCCGAAGACCGTGTAGGCGCCGTCCAGGTGCGGTGCGCCGCCCACGGCGGAGTACCTGGTGCGCGCAGCATCGTCGTACGTCACCGGCGTGCCCATGCTGGCGTTGCGCCTGGCCACCATGTCCAGCTCCTGGGCCTGGTAGGTGCGGCCCTGCACGATGTAGAACTGGCTGCCGCTGCTGGCGCGCGCGGGGTTCGCCTGGTCGCCCTGACGTGCGGCCGCCAGCGCACCCTTGGTGTGGTACATGCCGGGCAGGATCTCCGCCGGAACCGTGTAGCCCGGACCGCCCATGCCCAGGGGCATGCCCGCGGCCGCGCGCCGGCTGTCGGGGTCGCCCCCCTGAACCATGAAGCCCGGGATCACCCGGTGGAAGAGCAGGCTGTCGTAGAAGTGCTCCCGCGCCAGCTTCAGGAAGTTGTCGCGATGTTGCGGGGTCTCATTGTACAACTCCACCACCAGCGTGCCCAGCGAGGTGCGCACCTCCACGCGGGGCCGCCGCTCACCATCGCGCTGGGCCAGCATGGGCGCGGCCCACAGCAGCAGGATGGCTGCCGTGCAGGCCATGCGGCAAGGGGCCGACAGGGTGTTTCGCTCGGACATGCTATTTTTGGACTGCGCCGCGCCCCGTGGGCAAGGCCTCCAAAAGTACTGCGATGAGCCGTTCCGCCCCCCGTTCCCTGGTGCTTGTGCTGGCCGCGCTGCTGTGCTGGCCCCTGCTGCCCTCCTGCAACAAGGAGAAGCCGACCATCGCCCGGGTCCGCATCCTGGACGAGGACGGACAGGCCATCCCCGATGCGTATGTGAAGCTCTACGCCGACCCCGTTTATCCCCTTGGTGACCCCACGCGCCTCACGCAGGAGAAGCTCACCGGCAACGATGGCTGGGCCGAGTTCGACTATTCGGGCTTCTACGAGCAGGGCCAGGCCGGCTTCGCCGTACTGGATATCGTGAGCTTCAAGGACAGCGCCGTGGGCGAGGGCATCATCAAGATCGTGGAGGAGGAGACCGCCGAGGAGGTGATCACCCTCGTGCCCGTCAATCCGTAAAGCACCGCTCAGCGGTCGAAATAGTCCAGCAGCGCCTCCCGCATCAGGCGCTCCTGCTCCTTGTCCGTCAGCGAAGGCAGGTCCATGGCCCGCTCGAAATGCGGCCACCCGTCCGCATCGCGGCCCAGCTCCCGGTAATAGCCGTACGGCAGCAGCAGAACGCAGATGCCGATGTGCATCAGGTTCACCTTCTCATCCTTCCTGAACTCCCGCGCGTGCTGCCCCAGCTCCTGCACGCCCACCAGGAAGATCAGCCCGTTGAGGTCGACCGGTGCACCGAAGCGCAGCTCCATGTCCTTCAACAGGTCGCGCCAGCGTTTTTCGAAGGTGAGGTCCACGAGGGGGGCGGGGTGATGGGGGGCAAAGGTCGCGGTTGTGCTTTTTCGCCACCTTCACCCTCCACAGATGGATGCGTTGAACACCCTGGACTGGATCCTGCTCGCGCTGCTCGCCTGGGCGGCGGTGCAGGGCTTTCTGCGCGGCCTGGTGCGCGAACTGGCGGCGCTTGTTGCCTGGGTACTGGGCGTGTGGGCCGGGCTCCGGTTCAGCCACCGCGCGGCCAATTGGCTGGAGCTGGGTCCGGAGCAGGAGGCCGCCGGCTTCCTGGTGGTGCTCCTGCTCGTGCTGGTGGCCGTCTTCCTGCTGGGGCGGCTGCTTACGCGCCTGGTCGACGCCACAGCACTCAGCGTGCCCAACAAGGTGTTGGGGCTGGTCTTCGGTGTCGTACGCAAGGCCTTTGTGCTCAGCGTGCTGCTCAACATCCTGTTCGCCACCGAGGGCGCCGCCTGGACCCCCGACCGCGGCACGCGCGAAGGCTCACAGCTGTATGCTCCCCTGCGCGCCTTCGCCCCGCTGCTTGTGCCCGCGCTGGGCGAGACCACCTGGGTGCGGAACGCCCTCGACCGGCTGGAGCTTGAGCTGCGCGAGGCCGCCCCCGATCGCGCTTGACGACCAACAGCTTACAGGGGTCAGTGCCGCCCGCATCGCCCTACGCGCGACAGTGGACAGTGCCAGCGCACAAGGCCAACGCTCATGAGTAATGAGTGGTGAGTGCTG
>CAZUNW010000256.1:0-258 GCA_964621425.1 uncultured Chryseobacterium sp.
ATGAAGGAGGACTTCATGCCCTCCACCGCCAACCGCTGGCTCTTCTTCCTGGGTCCCGCCATAGCCATGACCACCGCGCTCCTCACCGGCGTGGTGATCCCCTGGGGCGGTACGCTGGACCTGGGTGGCACCGCCTTCACCCTGCAGGTGGCCGACCCCGACATCGGCATCCTCTATGTGTTCGCCATGGTGAGCATCGGGGTCTACGGCATCATGCTCGGCGGATGGGCCAGCAACAACAAGTTCTCCCTGCTCGGC
>CAZUNW010000256.1:268-3233 GCA_964621425.1 uncultured Chryseobacterium sp.
TCAGTGGCAGCCTCAGCCTGAACGACATCGTGGAGCAGCAGCGCGCAGGCCTTTGGAACATCGTCTACCAGCCCCTGGGCTTCCTGCTGTTCCTGGTCTGCGCCTTCGCAGAATGCAACCGCGCCCCCTTCGACCTGCCCGAGTGCGAGACCGAGCTGGTGGGCGGCTACCACACGGAGTACAGCTCCATGAAGCTCGGCTTCTACCTCTTCGCCGAGTACGTCAACATGTTCATCAGCAGCGCGGTCATCAGCACCCTGTACTTCGGTGGCTATGACGTGCCCTTCATGGACCAGCTGGGGCTGCCGCAGAACGCGGCCGTGGTGCTCGGAACCGTGGCGCTCTTCCTGAAGATCACCTTCTTCATCTTCCTGTTCATGTGGGTGCGCTGGACGCTGCCCCGCTTCCGGTACGACCAGCTGATGGACCTGGGTTGGAAGAGCCTGATCCCCCTGGCCATCCTCAACGTACTGCTCACCGGCGTGGGCTATTACCTGAAGAACGGCATCTGAGCCATGGGCACCCCGATCACACAGCCGCGCACGAAGCGTTCGCAACTCGTGAGCAATAAGCGGATGACGCTGGCCGAGCGCATCTACCTGCCGGCGATCAGCGAGGGCATGGGCATCACCCTGCGCCACTTCTTCCGCCTGCGGAAGGCCACGGTGAAATACCCCGAGCAACTGCGGCCCATGAGCCCGGTGTACCGTGGCATGCACGTGCTGAAGCGCGACGAGCAGGGCCGTGAGCGCTGCACGGCCTGCGGGCTCTGCGCGGTGGCCTGCCCGGCCGAGGCCATCACGATGGTGGCCGCCGAGCGCACCCGCGGCGAGGAGAAGCTCTACCGCGAGGAGAAATACGCCGCGGTGTACGAGATCAACATGCTGCGCTGCATCTTCTGCGGCGACTGCGAGGAGGCCTGCCCCAAGGAGGCCATCTTCCTCACCGACCGCCTGGTGCCCACCGATTACACGCGCGGCACCTTCGTGTACGGCAAGCAGTGGCTGGTGGAGCCCCTGGACCCCGCCCTGCGCGTGGACGTCAGCAAACGGCAGACCGTGGCCGAATTCAAGAAAGACCGCAAATTCGCGCACAATCGCTGAGGCGACCGCCGGCATGCAGACCCTGTTCCTCCTCTTCGCGGCGATATCGGTGCTGAGCGCGCTGGTGGTGGTGGCGGCACGCAACCCGATCAACAGCGTGATCGCCCTGATCGTGTGCTTCCTGAGCATCGCCGGGCACTACATCCTGCTGAACGCCCAGTTCCTGGCCGTGGTGCACATCATCGTCTACACCGGTGCCATCATGGTGCTGTTCCTCTTCGTGATCATGCTGCTCAACCTCAACCGGTCGGCCGAGCCACGGCGAACCCTGGCCGCCCGCGTGGCCGCCGTTGTGGCCGGCGGGCTGCTGCTGCTCACCTTGCTGGCAGCCGTGCGGCAGGGCCTGGCCGTTGAGCCCGCCAACACGTTCGACATCGGCACCGGCCTGGTGCGCAGCGTGGGCCGCAGCCTCTTCAACGAGTTCCTCCTGCCCTTCGAGGTGAGCAGCGTGCTCTTCCTCAGCGCCATGGTGGGCGCCGTGATGCTGGGCCGCAGGGAAAAGAACCCCCGCACCGCATGAACGAGGTGGTGAGCGCGATCCGGGTGGTGCCGCTCGAGCACTACGTGATGCTGAGCTTCGCGCTCTTCTGCATCGGCCTCACCGGCACCCTGTTCCGGCGCAACAGCATCATCATCCTGATGTGCCTTGAACTGATGTTCAACAGCGTGAACCTGCTGCTGACGGCCTTCAGCGCCCACCACAGCGACCCCGGCGGACAGGTGTTCGTGTTCTTCATCATGCTGGTGGCAGCCGCCGAGGTGACCGTGGGGCTGGCCGTGCTGGTGATGATGAAACGCCATGTGGACAGTGTGGACATTGACCAAATGGACCGCCTGAGATGGTGAACGCGCAGCTGCTGGCCCCCCTGGTGCCCGCCCTGCCCCTGGCGGGAGCGGTGTTGATCGCCGCACTGCGCCGCCGCGTCAGCGGCCACTCCGCGGGCCTGCTGGCCACTTCCCTGATCGCCGGATCCTTCCTGTGCAGCGTGCTGCTCTTCCTGGGCTTCGACCCAACAGGCGGCCCGCAGGTGGTCCGCCTGTTCGACTGGATCGCCACGGGCGATATGCGCATCGGCATGGCCTTCCAGGTGGATGCGCTCAGCCTCACCATGATGCTCATCGTCACCGGCGTGGGCACCCTCATCCACCTGTACAGCATCGGGTACATGCACGACGATGCGCGGCAGCCGACCTTCTTCGCACTGCTCAACCTGTTCACCTTCGCCATGCTGCTGCTGGTGATGGGCGCCAATTACGCCATCACCTTCATCGGCTGGGAGGGCGTGGGCCTGTGCAGCTACCTGCTGATCGGCTTCTGGTACACCAACCCCTCCTACAATTACGCCGCACGCAAGGCCTTCGTGATGAACCGCATCGGCGATGTGGGCTTCGTTCTGGGGCTGGCCCTGGTGTTCCGCGTGTTCGGCACGCTTGACTACACCACGGTGATGGACCGCGCGACCGGCTTCGCCACCGGCAATCCGGCCATCACCGCGATCACCCTTCTGCTTTTCGTGGGCGCCATCGGCAAGAGCGCCCAGCTGCCCCTGTTCACCTGGCTGCCCGACGCCATGGCCGGCCCCACCCCCGTCAGCGCGCTGATCCACGCCGCCACCATGGTCACCGCAGGCATCTTCCTGCTGGTGCGCAGCAGCGCCCTGTTCGTGCTGGCGCCCCTCACCCAGGACGTGGTGCTGTGGACGGGCCTGGTCACCGCCCTGTGCGCCGCAACCATCGGCGTGTTCCAGAACGACATCAAGAAGGTGCTGGCCTACTCGACCGTGAGCCAGCTGGGCTACATGTTCGTGGCGCTGGGCCTGGGCGCGTTCAGCGCGGGCCTGTTCCACGTCACCACCCACGCC
>CAZUNW010000257.1:0-3226 GCA_964621425.1 uncultured Chryseobacterium sp.
AGGCCCTGTTCGAGGCGATCGAACGGGAGCAGGAGAACCGAGGGACTTTGTAGTAGACCCGCGTGAACGAAGGAAGGGCGCCCGATGGGCGCCCTTCCTTCGTTCACGCGGGTGCGGCCATCAATCCGGCGGTTTCTTACCATACATCAATGGAGCGAGTGTGGTGGGCGGCGGTCCTTTGCCGCACACAACACACCCATACCACACGCACCATGGCAGCACTCACCGGATCGAAAGGAGTCCACATCGCACTGTGGGTCGCACAAGGCCTATTGGCCGCCGCCTTCGGCATGTCCGGCCTCATGAAGCTCACCAAGCCCCCCGAAGAGCTGGTGCAAGCGGGCATGTCCTTCGTGGCCCACTATGATCTGGGCACCGTCCGCCTCATCGGCATCGTGGAACTATTGGCCGCCATCGGGCTCATCCTGCCCTCGGCGCTGCGCATCCTTCCCGTGCTTACACCGCTCGCCGCCACAGGGCTCGCCCTCGTCATGGTGCTGGCCACGAACTACCATGCCACCCACGGCGAACCCTTCGTGCCCACGGTCGTCCTGCTCGCCCTGTGCGCCTTCGTGGCGTGGGGCCGTTACCGCATGGCGCCCATCCAGGCGAGGGCGTAGACCTGCGCAAGGGGCAAGGCCCTAACCTTGGCCACCCTGTCCAGCGATGCTCCGCCTGATCCGGCTCAGCGATTCGGGCGTAACCCCCAGGTAGCTGGCGATGAGCTTCTGCGGCAACCGCTGCATCAATCCGGGATAGGTCTTGATGAAACGCAGGTAGCGCTCCTCGCCGGAGGAGGCCAGCAGGTCGATGATGCGGTCCTGCAAGGTGATCATGTGGTTCTGCAACTTGGCGAACATCGCGCTACCGGTCGCAGGGTCCTGGCTCAGCGCCTCCCGCGCCTGCTCGACGTCCATCTCGTGGACCGTGCTCGGTTCCAGTGCATCGATGAAGAGGGAAGCGGGCACGCCGCGCACCTGGCTCTTCATGTCGCCCACATACCATCCCTCCGGCGCGAAAAGCAACACATGCTCCTTCCCGCTCGCGTCGATCACATAGGAGCGCAGGCAGCCGCTGGCGACGTAGAACGCGCGCACCTTCTCATCGCCGGAGCGCAGGAGCACCTCGCCCTTGGCCACCTCCCGCCGGCGCGCTCCCGCTAGCATTCGCTGTTCACCTTGCACGTTCATGCGAGCGAAGTAACAACACCCTGCGGCCCGGGTGCATCGCCTGGTCCATCGACACCATGACTGTCATTGCACACTTCTTCCGGCGCTGGCCGTGAACGCGCAGGGCGCCGGCCTGATGGCGGGCGACCTGCGCGTTCGTTCAGCCAGGTGGGCACTAGAGCTTCACCCAGCGCAGCGCGTTGCGCGTACCGCCATCCTCGACGGCCAGCACATAAGCGCCCGGTGCAAGGCGACCCACATCAAGGGTGTTCGTCCCGTTGACGAGGCGACCGGTGGCCACCACCTGGCCGCTCATGTTCAGGACCCGATAGGCGTTCATCCCATATCCGGGGTTCGTGACCATGAGCCTGTCTTCCGCCATCGTGTTCACCAGCAGCACCTCATGCGTCCCCGCTCCCTGAACGGACGCCGCGATCACCGTGAACACCGGCGACAGGCCGGTGCAGAGGTGGACCTGCTCATCCGGAACGGCGGACAACTCCTTCCCATCGAGATCAAGCTGGGGAGCAGCATCGATCACTACGGTTACGCCGGCCTGCGGCAATGCATGAGCGACCTCGGCCTGAAGCGAGGGTGGGTGGTGAACACGGCCGAGGAGCGGCGGATGCTCTCACCGGGTATCGAGCAGGTCCCGTGGTCGGCGATCGTTGCGGGAGAGGTGAAGCTATTCTGAACCGAACGGCCGTGCCAACGGCTCATCGCGCAGGCCGAGCGGATCACTCCCGCACCGCACGCAGGTGGTGCAGCCCGAGCCCATCCTGCACGATCACGGTGTACAGGCCGGGAGACCAGTCGCTCGCACGGATCGCCGCAGGTCCGCCCTGATACACCGCACGGCCGCAGGCATCCACCACGGTGATGCGGGCATGCGCAGCTGCACCGGCCAACGTGAAGCCTTCCCGGAAGGGATTCGGCTGCACCTGCAGCGCCGGGTTGCTGCGCGCCGCAGGGAGCCCCGTGGACAGGTCGCACCGCGACCACCCGCGCAGGAATTCCCACTGCATGAGCGTGGCGGGCGCATGCCATTGGTGGGAGTTGCCCAACACCGTGTAGAAATGGTAGGCACTGCCCGGGACACAGTCGTCATAGCGCTCGCGCACGATGGTCTCTCCGGCGCGTTGTACCGTGTCGATCACGGGTGCGGTACAGTCGAGGAAGTCCACCCAGTGGAGGCGCTGGAGCGAATCGGTGGAGGCGCGGCAGGTGGGGACGTTGTCGCCCTCGAGGCTTCCCTTCATGAAGGCGACCGGCACCTGGCGTTGGGGGGCGCAGTTCACGTATGCCATGTTCCAGCCGCAACTCCCGGCCGGATCCCCATTGCACTGCCCATCGCCGCAGCTGCCATCGGCCCCGAAGCCCCAGCCGCCGGACACCGGTGCGATGGCCGCGATCCGGTCCGCAGCATCGCAGGCCATGCGGAAGCTCATCATGGCACCGCTGGAGAACCCGCTCAGGTAGATGCGGCAGGTGTCCACCGGGTGTACTGTGGCCAGCGTATCGAGCAAGCGCAGCAGGAAGCCCACATCGTCGAACTGCGCCACGGAGGAGGGCTGGTCATATGCGTTCCACAGGCGGGAGTCCGGGTTGGCCCCGGGCGGCATGGCATTGGGGTACACGGTGATGAAGTCCGCCGTATCGCCCACCAGGTGCCAGCCGGAAGCGGTGGCATGCTGCGTGGCGTTGCTGAGCCCCGGATGGCAGGCCACCACCACCGGGTACGGCCCACCCGCCGGATAGCCTGCGGGCAGGTAGGTCACGTAGCTGCGCTCAACGCTCTGCCAAAGCAGCATGGAACTCGTTTGAGCGTGTGCCGAAGGACAGACGATCAGGGCCAGCAGGGCGAGCAGGGAGCCTGCCACGATCGCGTTCAGCTTACCTGCACCTTGCCGCATAGGATGTGTCGGGGTTATGGCAGGACTTGCGTGACGTTGGGTTGGACGCCGGCAGGCTTGAAAGGTTCAAAGGGGCATAAGAAGTGGGAATAAGGCCACCGCACTTGACATGCCCCCTTGGGCAAGCACCATAGGCCATCACCC
>CAZUNW010000258.1:0-3221 GCA_964621425.1 uncultured Chryseobacterium sp.
CCCAGGACATTGAGGAATACATGCGCCGCCAGCACAACATCCTGGTGGGCGAGCGCACCGCAGAGCAGATCAAGCTCGAGGTGGGCGCGGCGATGACCGAACTGGAGAACCCGCCCCCGGACTATGCGGTGCGGGGCCGCGACCTGATGACCGGCATCCCCAAGGAGATCACCGTCACCTACAGCGAGATCGCGCAGGCGCTCGACAAGAGCATCAGCAAGATCGAGGAGGCCATTCTCAGCGCGCTGGAGGCCACGCCGCCCGAGCTCAGCGCGGACATCTACAAGACGGGCATCTACATGGCCGGAGGGGGGGCACTTTTGCGCGGGCTGGACAAGCGCATCAGCATCAAGACCAAGCTGCCGGTGCACGTGAGCGAGGACCCCCTGCGTGCCGTGGCCCGAGGCACCGGCATCGCCCTGAAGAACATCGAACGCTTCCAGTTCCTGATGAGGGAATAACGTGCGTTGTCCGGCGGTGCCCTGTTGATGGAGGACGGAAGCACCCTTACGCCGGCGCGCCAACCAGAGGAACATGCGCGACCTCTTCCGCTTCCTGTTCAGGATCCGCAGCACGCTCCTCTTCCTGCTGCTGATGGTGCTGGCCTACACATGGGCCCTCAGTGGCAATGAGCATCACCGCTCGCGTGCGGTGGGCTCCGCCAGCACCATGGTGGGCACCATCTACACATGGCGCACGGAGATCACCGCCTACAACGGGCTCCGGGAGGAGAATGAGCGGCTGGCACGGGTGAACGCCGCCCTGCTTATGCGGCTGCGGGAGAACTACGCCGAGGGCGGCGCTGCCTTCGCCGCCGTGGAGGACACGCTGCGTGAACAGCGCTATGAGCACCTGCAGGCCCGGATCGTCAACAGCACCACCCACAAGCAGCGCAACAGCCTCACCCTTGACAAGGGCCTCTGGGCCGGGGTCGCGGCCGACCTGGGCGTGATCGGCGACCGGGGCATCGTGGGGGTGGTGCGCCATGTGGGAACACGCTTCAGCGTGGCCTCCAGCGTGCTCGACCCCGACCTCAACACCAGCGTGCAGCTCAAGCGCACGGGCCACTTCGGGCTGCTGAGCTGGGATACGGGTGATCCGCGCACAGCGTCGGCCATCGACATCGCCAAGCACGCGCCGGTCGCCATCGGAGACACCCTCGTCACCCGCGGTGGCGACGGCATCTTCCCGGCCGGCATCGACGTGGGGGTGGTCACCGAGGTGGTCAACGACCCGAGCAGCAACTACCACACCATCCGCGTGCGCCTCACAGAGGACCTCACGCGCAGCGGGCACGTCTACATCGTGCGCGACCTTCACAAGGCCGAGCGCGACACCCTCCAGGCAAAGCTCCCTGCCCCATGATCGCAACCGTCCTAGCGAACATCCTGCGCTTCGTGGTGCTCATCGCCCTTCAGGTGCTGGTACTGGACCACTTGGACGTGGCCAACGGCTGGATGGTGCCCTACCTGTACGTGCTCTTCCTGCTCCTGCTGCCCTTCGAGGTGCCTGCGTGGGGGCTGCTGCTGGCGGGTGGCGCCACCGGATTGGTGATGGATGTGTTGAGCGACACGCCCGGCATGCACACCACGGCATGCATCGTGATGATGTATGCGCGCGGTTACTGGCAGCGCCTCATCGCCCCGCGCGAGGGCTATGAGTTCGGCATGCGGCCGGACGTGCAGCACATGGGCCTCTCGTGGACGCTGACATACTCAGGCATGCTCGTGCTGGTGCACCACCTGTGGCTCTTCTTCTTCGAGCTGCACCGGTTCGATCGCACGGGCGGAACGCTGGTGCGGGTACTTCTGAGCGGCACGCTCACCCTGGGGCTGGTGATGCTCGCCGAATTCCTCATGCGCTCCGACCGCCGGGCCAGGGCATGAACTTCGAGGATCGCAAATACGTCCTCATCGCCGCGGTGCTGTTCATCAGCACCGTCTTCGTGCTGCGGCTCTTCTGGGTGCAGGTGGTGGACGATGGCTGGAAGGCAAAGGCTGCGAACATCAGCGAACGCAAGGTGACCGTCTTCCCGGCAAGGGGCCTCATCCTGGACCGCAACGGTGAACTGCTCGTGGCCAACACGCCTGTGTATGACATCATGGTGGTGCCCAGGGAGGTGAAGCCCTTCGACACCACCGCCTTCGCCGAGCTGGTGGGGGTACCCCTGGAGGAGGTGAAGGAGCGACTGGCCGAGGCCCGTCGCTACAGCAGCTACAAGCCTTCCGTGTTCGAGAAGCAGATCACCGCGGACCAGTACGCCGCCATCGCGATGCGGCTGTCCAAATACACGGGCTTCTTCGGCCAGAGCCGCACCCTGCGCACCTACCCGCGCCGCATCGGGGCCCATCTGCTGGGCTACCTGAGCGAGGTGGACGCCCGGAAGGTGAAGGAGGACCCGTACTACAAGCCGGGTGACGTGGTGGGCGTGGGCGGCCTTGAGCAGTACTACGAGAAGGAACTGCGCGGGCGGCGCGGCGTGAAATACGTGGTGGTTGACGTGCACAACAAGGTGCAGGGATCGTTCCGCGAGGGTCTCTACGACACGCTGGCGCACGAGGGTCAGCACCTCTATACCAGCATCGACGCACGCATGCAGGCCTACGGGGAGCGCCTCATGAAGGGCAAGAAGGGGAGCATCGTGGCGATCGAGCCCGCCACCGGCGAGATCCTCTGCCTGGTGAGCTCCCCCAGCTACGACCCGGAGCTGTTGGTGGGCCGGGTGCGCAACCGCAATTACGGTGTGCTGCAGCGCGACACGCTCAAACCCCTGTTCGACCGTGCCATGCAGGCCCAGTACCCGCCTGGCTCGATCTTCAAGCTGGTGCAGACCCTGCTGGCCCTGGAGGACACCGTGATCACGCCCGGCACGGGTTTCCCTTGCAACACCTCCCTGGTGGGCTGCCACCCACACCCCGATGCGGCGGACATCCAGCAGGCCATCCAATACTCCTGCAATCCGTACTTCTACATGGTCTTCAAGCGCCTGCTGGAACGGGGTGGGCACAGCGACCGTTTCGCTGCGGCCTCGATCAACCTGGACCGGTGGAACGCCGGCATGCGGTCCTTCGGGCTGGGCCAGCGGCCCAAAGTGGACCTGCCCTCCCTCAAGGGAGGAAGCATTCCTGACACGCGCTTCTATGACCGCATCTACGGCCGTGGGAAGTGGGCGTTCAGCACCATCTACAGCGTGAGCATCGGGCAGGGCGAGGTACTGGTGG
>CAZUNW010000259.1:0-3181 GCA_964621425.1 uncultured Chryseobacterium sp.
ACAAGCGATGAGATGGTGGCCATGTGGGCCGACTGGTGCAAGCGCTACCCCATCGTGAGCATCGAGGACGGCATGGCCGAGGACGACTGGAACGGCTGGAAGAAGCTGACCCAGACCCTGGGCGGCAAGGTGCAGTTGGTGGGCGACGACCTCTGCGTGACCAACACCACCCGCATGGCCGAAGGCATCAGCAAGGACATCGCGAACAGCATCCTGGTCAAGGTGAACCAGATCGGCACCCTCACCGAGACGCTGGAAGCCGTTTCGATGGCCCATCGCGCCGGGTATTCCGCCGCGATGAGCCGCCGCAGCGGGGAGACCGAGGACAGCACCAACGCCGATCTGACCGTGGCCACGAACTGCGGCATGATCAAGACCGGGAGTGCGAGCCGCAGCGACCGGATCGCGAAGTACAACCAGCTCCTCCGCATCGAGGAGCAGCTGGGCAAGAGCGGTCGCTACCCGGGCCGGTCGCTGCGCTTCGGACGCTGACCGTCGGCCCCGGGGCGGCCCCTGCGCTCATCCCATGCGTGCACTGAAGCCCCTCCTGCTGGCCGCCGCCCTGGGTGCAATGACCCCCTTGTGCGGGCAAACCGATACGGCCCTCTGGCGCGACCCGGTGAAGGGACCGTACAAGCTGCGGGCCATCGGCGGCATCGCCGGCGTGACGCTGGAGAACCACGGCCCGATGGGCGTGGAACGCTTCGCCCAGTTCACACGCGGCGGCCTACCGCCCGTGCAGGGCGACCCCGGCGACTACTACTTCGGCTACACGAGCACGGCCATCGGGGGCAGTTTCGGCCCGCGGCTGGCGCTCGCACGGCTGCGTGACGGGGCCAATAGCGAGCACGGTTGGACCATGCACCTGGGTGTGCAACCACGGCTCTTCTTCCTCTACCTGCGCACCGACAGCCTGCTGGGCGACACGGCGCGGACCGTGGAATACCTGTATGGCATGTCGCAGACGGAGGTGGCCGTGGGCGGCGGGCCCTACTGGTCCCTCTTCCTCAGCAACAGCTTCTTCCTGCGGCCAGGGCTGCTCGCGGAGCTAGGCCATGCGGGGCGAGGATCCCTGAACGTGCGTGGCACACGCACCGATGCCGTGAACGGGACCGTGGAGGTGACCGGCCTGCTGGACCGGAGCGTGGCCGCCCGGGCATGCACCTACCTGCGCGCCAGCGCCTGCCTGGGGGTAGGATTCCGCATCCGCAAGCGGGTGGACCTGGGCGTGCGCGGCCAATGGGGCACCGGCCTCATGTGGCTGCACGGGGTGGACGTGCGCCAGGTGCTAAGCACCACCCTGTACGCGCTCGACCTGGCCTTCCTCATCCGCCGCTGAAGGCCTTCAGGAAGGTGCCCGGATATTTCGACGGGCAGACGGCTGGGTTATGGAATACTACCCTAGTTTCGTGGACCAACGCCTTCAACCGACCCGTTTTCCCCCATGAGAAAGACCATCGTCCTGCTGTTCTGTGCAGCATCGTTCGGCGCCGGCGCCCAGGAGGTCCCGCAGGAGAGCGGTTCCATCGTGGCCTCGGGCTTCCACATCACGCGCCCCCTGCGCGACATCTTCGCCGAGAACCCGGTGCCCGAGGATTTCTCCCCCGTACGCGGGGAGTCCAAGGACCGCCTGCACCGCGAGCCGCCCAAGTTCGAGTTCACGGGTGACGACGGTCCCGCCTACGGCAATGACCCCGCCACGGTGCAGGAGTTTGAAGGCGAGGAGCGCGGCAAGGGCGAGATGAAGGCCAGCTGGAACGGCGGAACGGCCAGTGGTTTCAGGCCCTACGACCCGAGCGGCGCGGCCGGTCCGAGCCACTACGTGCAGATGATCAACTCCACCACGTTCCGGATCTACAACAAGGGCACCGGCGCCCTGCTGCTCACCGGTACGCTGGGCAACCTGTGGAACCCGCCCACGGGCAACAGCGGCGACCCCATCGTGCTCTATGACAAGAACGCGAACCGTTGGATGCTGGCCCAGTTCGGAACCAGTACTGACCGCAAGATCTACATCGCGGTGAGCACCACGCCAGACCCCACGGGCTCCTACTACACCTACACCTATGTGTCCCCGCAGTTCCCCGACTACCTGAAGTTCAGCGTGTGGCATGACGGGTATTACATGACCAGCAACCAAAGCACGCAGAAGGTGTTCGCCTTCGAGCGAACCGCCATGCTGGCCGGCACCCCCGGTGCCCGTGCGGTGTACGTGAACTACACTCCGCCCAAGGCCGGGTTCTTCGTGCCGCTGCCCGCCTGCGCGGCGGACGGCACCCTGCCCGCCTCCGGCCCCTGCCCCATCTTCTCCTACTCTGACAACGGCTGGGGCAGCGGCTTCTTCGACCGTGTGAACATCTACAACATGGCGGTGAACTGGACGCCGGCCACGCCCACCGCCACCATCGCCCTGGCCGCCAACGTGACGGCGGCGGCGTTCGATGCCTCCTACAATTCCGCCTGGAACGACTGCCCGCAGCCGGGCACCACCCAGAAGCTGGACGGCATCGGAGGGGCCATGATGTACCGCGCCCAATGGAAGAGCTGGAACGGCTACAACAGCGTGGTGCTGAACTGGGCCGTGCGCATCAACACCACGCAGCGCGGCATCAAGTGGTGCGAACTGCGCCAGAACCAGTCCACCGGCGTCTGGAGCATGTACCAGGAGGGCATCTACGCCCCGGGCACGGACACCCGCTGGATGGGCTCGATCTGCATGGACAACAACGGTTCCATCGGCCTTTCCTACCTGCGCTCCAACTCCACGAACATGTTCCCCAGCCTCTACTGGACGGGGCGCCGTTCCTGCGACCCGCTGGGCACGCTGCCGCTCACGGAAACCCTGGTGGTGGCCGGAACGGGCTACCAGACCGGTACCAACCGCGTGGGCGATTATGCGCACCAGTGCCTGGATCCCGATGGGGTGACCTTCTGGAGCACCAGCGAATACATGGGCGGAACGAGCGGTGGCAGTGCGGCGCGCACCCGCATCTTCTCCTACCAGATCAACCCGTGCAGCAATGCGGCCGGCGTGAGCATCGCCCTCACCGCCGGCAGCAACCCGGGCTGCACCGGAACGAGCCTGACGTTCACCGCGACCCCCACCAACGGTGGCACCGCACCCAGCTACCAGTGGAAGGTGAACGGCGCCAATGTGGGCACCAACAGCCCCACCTACACC
>CAZUNW010000260.1:0-2573 GCA_964621425.1 uncultured Chryseobacterium sp.
CGTTCCCGTGTAGGCCTTGCCATCCCAGCCGGTGGCGGCATGGATCTTCTGGATTTCCGCTGTGCTCCAGGGGTTGCGCTGCGACTCGCCCACCGCCTGGTGGCAGTTCATGCACACGTTGGCCGTGGGGATGCCGGCATGCTTGCTCTTCTCGGCACTGTTGTGGCAGTAGAGGCAGTTGATGGCCAGATTGCCCTTGTCGGCCTTGCCGGCGTGCAGGGTGTGGTCGAAGCGGATGGGCTGCTCCGGCTTGTAGTGCTCCACCGTATCGCCGCCGTAAACGCCGATGGTGAGCGCCCAATCCCAGGCCGTCACAATGCACCAGACCAGCACCGCCAGGCCGATGATCCCGGCGAAGGTCTTGTTGTGCCAGGCCCAGTCCTTGATGGCCTGGCTGGTGGTGCGATCCGGCGCAGGACCCTTGCCCTCCGTCTCCCGTACGGCGTTGGAAAGGCTCTTGCGGACACCGCCCAGGCTCAGCGCCACGACCAGCAGCAGGAGTCCGATCACCAGCAGCCAAGGCCAGAAGGGCGCCTCATCCGGAGCTCCATCGGCAGCGGGCATGCCCGCTGCGGGCACGGCGGCCACGGGCGGGGTGTAGTTGTCCACAAAGTAGAGGACCGCATCGATCTCCTCGTTGGTAAGCGCCATGGGGGTCATGACGCTCTTGTTCCACTTGGTGAAGAGCTCGTTGGCGTAGGCGTTGCCACTCTTGATGACCGCCGAACTGTTGCGGACCCAGGCGTAGATGTCGCCCTTGCCCTCCCAACGCGCACGGGCGCCCTTCAGCGCAGGGCCCGTCATGTCCTTGTCCGGCTTGTGGCAGCTGGCGCAATTGCCTTTGAAGACCTTTTCTCCGGAGCCGTACAACGCAGCGTCCGCCGGCTGGGCCATCACAGGCGCAGCGGCTAGCGAGAGCGAGAGGACGAACAGTGCGTGGAACAGCCCGGACGATCGGAAGGATGACCTTGATGGACGCGGCATTCCGGACATTTTAAGAAGGGGACCCCCCTTTTTGACCGGCGCAAAAATAAACGGCGGACGGGATGGAGGAGGGCGGGGTGACGTGGAACCATCAACGGCTGTCTTATTTAGGATCATTCTAAACTGGTGAGGCCTGTCCGTCGGAGGTCGATACCTTCGCAGGCCCATGGCCATGCGCTTGCTGCTCCCGCTCCTGCTCCTGCTGGTGTCCACCAAGTCGGCGAGCGCTCAACAGGAGCGGGGCTCGGTGCATTGGATGGGCGACCCGAAAGCCCTGGAGTTCATGGCGGGCTACCCGAAGATGACGCGGGTGATCGAGGGCTTTCGCGTGCAGATCCATCTGGGCAGCAAGACGGATGCGGTGCGTGTGCGCCAAAACTTCCTGCTGCGCCACCCGGAGATCCCCGCCTACATGAGCTACCTGGCCCCGAACTTCCGCATCCGCGTAGGGGACATGCGCGACCGCGTGGAGGCCGAGCGGCTGCTGAAGGACCTGCGGAACGAATTCCCCGGCAGCTATGTGGTGGCCGACCACATCGAGCCTCCCCCCCTGCCTTTGGAGGAGACCGACCCGCGTTGACCAGTTTCATACCCGTTCCCTACATTGGGGGCCCTTTCCGTCCAGCAAGGCGGCAACGGCACCGAGCGCATGCGACCCGCATCGAACTTCCTCCGCCTCCTTCCGGCGCTGGCCGGCCTGTGGCTCACCCCGGCGATGGGACAGTACTTCCGGACCACGGATTACTGGAAGACCCACCGGCACGAGATCACCGTGGGCATTGGCGCCTCCAATTTCCTCGGCGAACTGGGGGGACGTGACCAGATCGGCAGTTCGTTCATCTGGGACCTGGAGCTCAGCCAGACCCGTCCGGCCTTCAGCGTCGGCCACCGCTACTACCTGCGCGAACGCCTCGGCCTGCGCACGAACCTGGCCTACGGGGTGATGGCCGGCAACGACAACCTCACCGAGGAGCCGGCACGGCGCCGCCGCAACCTCTCCTTCCGATCGGACGTGTACGAGCTGACGATGATGCTGGAGTACCATGCCTACAAGGAGGAGTTGGGCCACATCTACAACCTGCGCGGCGTGAAGGGACAGCGCTCCTCCCGCGTGGGCCTCTACGGCTTCATCGGCCTGGGGGGCTTCTATTACAACCCCAAGGCCAAGCTCAACAACGGCCTTATCGAGCTCAAGCCGCTGCGCACAGAAGGCCAGGGGCTGCCTGGCGGTCCTGAGGAGTACAGCAACTTCAGCCTGTGCATCCCCATGGGCTTCGGGGTGCGCAAACAGCTCAGCAAGTTCCTGAGCGTGGGGCTCGAGCTGCAGTATACCAAGACCTTCACCGATTACATCGACGATGTGAGCGGCAACTACTACGACAACGAGGCCATCCGGGAGGAGAACGGCGACGGCGTCACTGGTGACATCGCGGCCTTCCTCGCCGACCCGCAGCCCGTCGAGCAGCGGTATGCCGCCGGCGAACAGCGCGGCGACCCGGACGACCTGGACGCCTATCTCTTTCTTCGCGCACAGGTGCACTACAAGCTGTACAAGCTGAAGGCGCGCAGCAAGAAGTACCGCACCCGCC
>CAZUNW010000260.1:2621-3177 GCA_964621425.1 uncultured Chryseobacterium sp.
AGAACGGGGGCCGTGGCGTGCCCCCAATATTTCGCGCATCCCATCCCGGCCGGGCGCACGTTCGGAATAAATCTGCAAGACGGCTCAAAGCACGTACGGCCGCAAGGGACGCCGGAGTGGTTGAGCCCGGCTGCAGGCCGGCGCGCCGCCAAAGGCGAGCCCAGCGCATGCCGGGTGCACAATGCCGGCCGGGGCGGGGATCCTGGTCAGTCGTTGAGCGACTGCTTCACCTCCACCATCTCGAAGGCCTCGATGTGGTCGCCGACCTTGATGTCGTTGAACTTCTCCACGTTGAGGCCGCACTCGTATCCGTGGGTTACCTCCTTCACGTCGTCCTTGAAGCGCTTGAGGGTGCCAAGGTCGCCCGTGTACACCACGATGCCGTCGCGGATGACGCGCACGCGGTTGGTGCGCTTGATCTTGCCGTCCAGCACGAAGCATCCGGCCACGGTGCCCACCTTGCTGATCTTGAAGGTCTCGCGCACCTCCGCGGTGCCGACCACCTTCTCCACCTCCTTGGGCGCGAGCATGCCCTCCATGGCCTGCTTGATCTCCT
>CAZUNW010000261.1:0-3135 GCA_964621425.1 uncultured Chryseobacterium sp.
CCGAGGTGCTTTTCTGGGTGGGCTGCGCCGGCAGCTTCGACGACCGCGCCCGCAAGATCACCAAGGCCTTTGTCCGCATCCTGAACGCGGCCAAGGTGAAGTTCGCGGTGCTGGGCCAGGAGGAGACCTGCACGGGCGATCCTGCGCGCCGGGCCGGCAACGAGTTCCTGTTCCAGATGCAGGCCCTCCAGAACGTCACCGTGCTCAACGGCTACGGCGTGAAACGCATCGTCACCGCCTGCCCGCACTGCTTCAACACGCTGAAGAACGAGTACCCGGCCCTTGGTGGACAGTACGAGGTGTTGCACCACACGCAGTTCATCAACGCCCTGCTCAAGGAAGGCCGCATCAAGGTGGAGGGGGGGGACTTCAAGGGCAAGCGCATCACCTTCCACGATCCCTGCTACCTGGGCCGTGGGAACAACGAGTACGAGGCCCCGCGCGAGGTGCTGCTGAAGCTGGATGCGGCCCTGGTGGAGATGAAGCGGAGCAGGCAGAACGGCCTGTGCTGCGGCGCTGGTGGTGCCCAGATGTTCAAGGAGGCCGAGCCCGGCACGCGCGAGGTGAACCACGAGCGCGGCGAGGAGGCGCTGGCCACGGCCCCGCAGATCATCGCGGCCGGTTGCCCGTTCTGCAACACCATGCTCACCGACGGGGTGAAGCACTTCAACAAGGAGGGTGAGGTGGCGGTGAAGGATGTGGCCGAGCTGATCGCGGAAGCGGGGGAGCTCTGACCGGTCCTTCGCAGGTCATCGATCGTACTGGGACCTTTGGTACACATCGCCCCCCAGGTACAAGGGCTGTGGGCTCAGTTGGAGGGCGCCGAAGCCTACGGTGCCGACCGGTTCAAGGTCGAAGGTGATGGAGACGCCGCTCTGCAGGATGGTGATCACACACACACTGTTCAGCCAGATCTCCCGCACGTAGGGCAGACGTAGTTCCTCCAATTCCCTCAGGAGGCCGAAGGCGTCCACCTCATCGAGCATGATCTTCCGACCCGCCGCATGGAGCACGAGCGAACGGTCCTGCAGGCTCCGCTTCAACACCCAATACGACAGACAGGCACGCTCATCGAGGCCGATACAGAAGCGCAGGCCATCGAGCGCGACATCGCCCCCGAGCGGTGTTCCGTTCGGATGTGTTCCCGAGGAGCTCCAGAGCAGGAACGGTTCCAGTGCATCCGGGGTTGTTCCGATCCGGAGCACGGGATGTTGCCCCGTGAGAGGTAGTTGCCGTTGTTGTCCACCATGCCCACCTGCGGGATGCCGAACCACATGCCGTTCTGCAGGCCCTCCCACCACACAGCGGTGCCGGTGCCAGGAACGGGCATGCCCACGAGCTTGCCGATGCCCAGCGCGCGATAGGTCACCGGGAACATGTGGGCATCGCTGTAATTGCCCTCGCTCATCACCACGCAACTGGGCCGTTGGTACTTGAACGCCGGCTCCGTGCCGAGCTTCTGCCCCCGCGGCATGAAGGTCATGTAGGTCTTGCCGTTCAGGAAGGTCGCCAGGTCGTCGTGCAGCCAGCCGCCGCCGTTGAAGCGGGTGTCGACCACCAGGCCTTTCTTGGTGTGGTAGCGCCCCAGGGCCTCCTCATACACCTTGCGGAAGCTGCGGTCGTCCATGCCCTCCACGTGCACATAGCCGAGCTGCCCGCCGCTGAGGCTGTCCACCAGGTGGCGGCAGCGCTCCACCCAGCGGTGGTAGAGCAGGTCGGTCTCCTCCCCGGTGGTGATGGGCTTCACGGTCTCGTCCCAGCGCGTGTTGGCCTTGGGGTCATACAGCGAGAGCAGCGTGGGCTTCCCGGCCTTGCGGTTCAGGAGCTTCGCCGGGTCGATGTCGGCGGTGATCTCCTGGCCATCGATCTTCTCGATCACGCATCCGGCCTTGATCTTCGATCCTTTCTGGATGACGGGGCTCTTCTCCATCACCTCGGTGATGCGCAGGCCGGGACCTGGCTCGTTGGCATAGAAGAGGCCCAGGCAGGCGGTCTCGTCCCCATTGGGCACACTGCGGCCATAACCCGCACCGGTGTGGCTGGCATTGAGCTCGCCGAGCATCTCGCTGCACAGTTCCGCGAAGTCGTAGTTGTTGTTGATGTAAGGGAGATAGCGCTGGTACTCGGCCTTGTAGCTGTCCCAGTCCACCCCCTGCAGGTCCACGCGGTAGAACTTCTTCTTCACCTGCCGCCAGATGTGCTCGAAGAGGTAGGCCCGCTCGGCGCCCTCGTTCAGCACCATCTCGCCATTGATGCCGATGCCCTTGTTCTCGCTCTTCTCGAGATCGTATTTCTGGATGCCACCGCCGCTGATGTAATAGAGGTTCTTGCCGTCCTTATCGAGCGTGAGGCCGCCGGCGCCTCCGCCCATCTTGTTGAGGACCTTGGTCTCGCGGGTGCGCAGCTCGTACTGCCACAGGTCCGAGCCCTTCTCAAAACGGGCCAGGTAGTAAAGCTTCTCCCCGTCCTTGCTAAGCACGGCGCCGCTCAGGTCACTTGAATTGGGAGTGAGGCGCACCTTGCGGTGATCGATGTTCTCGAGTTCGAGCTTCAAGGGCTCGATCTTTTTGTCTTCCTTCTTCTTGTCCTTGTCCGCCGAAGCCTTGGCGGAGACGGACTTGTCTTCCTTCTTCTCGCCATCGTCCTTCTTGTCCTCGTTCTCCTTGGCCAGCGCGGCTTCCTCCTTGCTCAGCTTGAAGGCGTCGTACGCCTCCTGGGTGAGGAAGAAGGCGTACGCATCACCCTGTCCACCCCAGCTGGCGTGGTTCTTCATGCCGTCGCGGTCGCTCATGAACACGATGGCCTTGCCGTCCATGGCCCAGCGCGGCATGTAGCCGCCATAGCCGCTGCGGGTTAGGTCCACGATCTCCTTGCCGCCCTCGGCGCCCACGATGCCCACCTGGCCGATCCACTGCTCCTCATGCAGGAAGCTCACCACGAACCACTTGCTGTCGGGGCTCCATTCGTACCACTGGTCACCGTCGGCATAGCTGTAGTTCCGGTCACCGGGCACGATGGTGCGGGTCTGCTTGCTGGCCAGGTTCATCACCTTGAGCGTCGTGCGCTCCTCCAGGTAGGCCACCTCCTTTCCATCGGGGGAATACGTGCACTGGAACTCCTCCGCGGGCGTGGTGA
>CAZUNW010000262.1:0-3123 GCA_964621425.1 uncultured Chryseobacterium sp.
GTAATGTCCATCGCCCAGCGGTCCTCCCAGCGCTCCTCGAACCAGTTGGCCAGCTTCCGTGCGGCGTCCTTGTCCAGCACATCCACGTTCAGTTCACCATTGCGCTGCAAGCCCGCGAACGTGAGGTTGCTGCTGCCCACATAACCCATGATGGGGTTGATGCGGTCCTCACGGAACGCCAGGTATAGCTTGGCATGCAGCGGGTACTTCAGGAAGAGCTTCACCACCACCTTGCCCGCTCGCATCTGGTCGGCGAACTGCCGCAGGCCCTGCTCGTCCTGGTCGGTGGGCTGCCCGCGTGTCAGTTGCTGCCGCAGCTCCCACACCAGGCGCTCTTTCAAGCGGATAACCTTCTGCTGGTCGATCGGGTCCACACTGCCCGACGCGTAAGCGATCATCACCTCTTCCTCCGGCGCCCGCTGCATGCCCACGAGCAAACGCACCTGCTTGCCCTCGCCACCCTCGAACTTCCCGATCTCCGGCGCAATGTCCTTCCAACCCCGTAGGTTCAGGTAGCCCGTACAGAAGTCACCCCGGTAGCTGATGCGGAGGCTTTCCTTGAGGCCTTCGAGAAGCTTCTGTTCTATGTTGTCGTAGATGGTGGGCATTGAGTTGGCAATATGCGGAAAGTGGTTTCAGAGCAAGCCGTCAAGTATTGCATTTCATCAGTCCGATAGGCCCAGAAAGCCCACAAGCGAGGTGCCCCTCCTCGTAGGTGACCTCATCCCAGCCCAGGAGCTCGCGGGCCTTGCCGTTGCCCAGGCTGGCATGTTCCCCCAGCAGGGCGATCAGTTGGTCGTGGTGTGGCGTGGTGCTCATGTGCCGTTCGCGGAGGGGTGAAAATAAAGGAACGGCATGGTATGCAGTCGCTTATGCCTATTTGGAATAACAGCTGGGAATGGTCCTGTTCCGGAGCAAAGTAGGGGCGGCAGTGCGACAAAACGTGACGGTGTGCCTGGGTGTGGATGTTTCCGCGTGAGGGATTGGACCGGAAAGCCCGGAGCCGGTAAACCGCCGAGGACTTGGAGGGGAAAGCCCGACGGCGCTGCAATTGAGCGCCGGCACGCCCACACTTCCTAACTCTGATCCAACTTCTTTACCATCGTCAAGATCGTCGCCAGTGCCACGGTCTCGCCGGTCTCATCCACCACGTCCACGAGCCATTTGACGATTCCTCTCGCGACATCCGCCCCTTTGGGTGAATCCGCCGTCTTGGGCCGCTTCTCCTGATCGAGCTTCTCCCGACACGTGAACTTCACCTGGATGGTGGAGCCCGGGTACACCGGCTTGAGGAAGCGGCACTCCTCGATGCCGTAGTTGAGGAGCACGGGCCCCTTGGGCGGGTCCACGAACAGGCCGGCGGCGCGGCTGAGGATGAAGTAGCCGTGCGCCACGCGGCCGGTGAAGGGGGTGCCCTCGAGGCTGTTGGCGTCCATGTGCGCGTAGAAGCGGTCGCCGCTCAGTTCGGCGAAGTCCTCGATGTTCTGCAGCGTCACCAGGTGGGTCTCGCTGATCAGCGTGTCGCCGATGTTCAGCTCCTCGAAGTGCAGGCGGAAGGGGTGCTTTTCGCTGATGTGGTAACGCGCGCCCTGCTGGTACTGCTGGGTGAGGGCGGTGATGGTGGTGGGGTGGCCCTGGATGGCGGTGCGCTGCAGGTAGTGGAGCACGCCGCGCTTGCCGCCCATCTCTTCGCCGCCGCCCGCGCGGCCGGGGCCGCCGTGCACCAGCGTGGCCAGCGGACTGCCGTGGCCGGTGTTCTCCTTGGCCATCTCGCGGTTGAGGATGAGCATGCGGCCGTGGTGACTGGCCGCGCCCCACACGAACTGCTGCGCCACCTGCTCGTCGTACGTGGCGATGCTGGCGCAGAGGCTGCCCTTGCCGAGCTTGGTGAGGGCCACGGCATCGTCGATGTCGGTGTAGGGCATCAGCGTGCTCACCGGACCGAAGGCCTCCACGTTGTGGCTCTGCTGGTTCTTCCAGGGATCGGTGTTGAGCAGCAGGATGGGGCTCATGAAGGCGCCCTTCGCCGCATCGGCCCCGGTGACGTTCACGCTGTCGGTGCTGCCGTACACGATCTGCGAGCCTTTGAGCAGTTCGTCCAGCGCGCGCTTCACCTCGTTGCGCTGCGCCTGTCCGGCCAGGGCGCCCATGCGCACACCCTCGGCACGCGGGTCGCCGATCACGGTGCCGCCCAGGCGCTTGCCGATGGCGATCTGCACATCCTCCAGCACGTTGGCAGGCACCAGGATGCGGCGCGCGCCGGTGCAGCGCTGGCCGCACTTCAGCGTCATCTCCTTGCCCACTTCCTTGATGAAGAGGTCGAACTCCTCGGTGCCGGGGGTGGCGTCGGGGCCGAGCACGATGGCATTGAGGCTGTCGGCCTCCATGTTGAAGGGCACGCTGGCGTCGACGATGCGCGGGTGGAGGTTGAGCATGCGGTCGGTGCTGGCGCTGCCGGTGAAGGTGACCACGTCCTGGTGCATCACGTGGTCCAGCAGCCCATCGGCGCTGCCGCAGATGAGCTGGATGGCGCCCTCGGGCACGATGCCGGAGGCGACGATGTCCTTCACCATGGCCTCGGTGAGGTAGCTGGTGACGGTGGCGGGCTTCACCACGGCGGGCACGCCGGCCATCCAGTTCACGGCCACTTTCTCCAGCATGCCCCAGATGGGGAAGTTGAAGGCGTTGATGTGCACGGCCACGCCTTCCTTGGGCACCATGATGTGGTGGCCGATGAAGCTGCCCTGCTTGCTGGTCTTGATGGCCTCGCCGTCCACGTAGAAGGGCATGTTGCCCAGGGTGCGGCGCAGGCTGGCGTTGGCGAAGAGGTTGCCGATGCCGCCTTCGATGTCCACCCAGCTGTCGGCCTTGGTGGCGCCGGTCTTGTAGCTGATCTGGTAGTACGTGTCCTTGCGCTCCATCAGGTACAGGGCGAGGGCCTTGAGCATCCGTCCGCGCTCGGGGAAGGTCATCTTGCGCAGCGGTGGACCGCCGACGGTGCGGGCGTAGTGGAGCATGGCGGCGAAGTCGAGCCCGCCGGAGGAGGTGGTGGCGATGAGCTCGCCGGTGGAGGCGTCGAGGAGCTCGGTCTGTTTCCCTGAACCGGCGACCCATTGGCCGGCG
>CAZUNW010000263.1:0-3120 GCA_964621425.1 uncultured Chryseobacterium sp.
CTGTTGCCGGGGTTGAAGGTCTCCACCTTGGCCAGGACGGTGCAGGGCAGGTCCTGGACGATGCGGTTGAGCTTCACCATGGGTGTATGGCCGATGGTGCTGAGGATGTTCGGGTGGATCTTCATGCGGGCGTGGTCCGTGCGCGTTGCGCGAAGGTATCGGGTTCGCCCGGGCGGCCGCGTCAGTCGAAGCGGATGGCCCGTGCCGGGGCGATGCGCGTCACCAGCGCACTGGGCAGCACCAGCGCCGCCACGCACACCAGCAGGGTGCCCGCGTTGAGGAGCAGGATGGGGAGGGGGGCGAGGTCCACGGGCACCACGTCCACGTAATAGCTCTCCACCGGCAGCCGCACCCAGCCTGTCCACCGCTGCACCAGCGCCAGGGCGATGCCCAGCAGGTCTCCCGCCATGATGCCGATGCCCAGGATGTAGGCCCCGTCAAGCAGGAAGATGCGCCGCACCTGCCCATTGGTCGCCCCCAGCGCCTTGAGCACGCCGATCATGCTGGTGCGCTCCAGGATGATGAGCAGCAGCGCGCTGGTCATGTTGATCACCGCCACGATCACCATCAGGACGATCACCACGATCACGTTGGTGTCCAGCAGTTCCAGCCATGCGAAGATCTCCGGGCTGCGCTCGCGCACCGAGGTGAGCCGCTGGTCGGGTTCCAGCACCTCGTCGTACACCAGGTTTTCCACCTCGTCCAGCCGCTCGAAACCGGCCAGATCAACCTCGATGCCGCCCACGTAACGGTGGTGGCTGCCGCCGCCGCCGCCGCGCTCCACGGTGCAGCTGTCGAAGACGGGCAGGTTCGTTACGTCCTGGTCCGTGAGGTGGCGCAGGCCGTGGAACGTCAACCGGGCCCAGGCGGTGTCGGGAAGTGTCCCGCTCGCATCATGCACCACCAGCGTCAGGCGTCCGCCCTGGAGGTCCAGCATCGCGGGGTCGATGAGGTGTGGTCCCTTGCCCTGCAGGCCGGTGCCGGGCCAGGTGAAGGTGTGGTCGCGGTCGCCGCCGAAGGCCAGCCCCTCGGCGCGCAGCGCCCGTGACCGGCCGATGGTCGTGTCGCTCAGCAGGATCTCTGCTGCAAGGCCCCATTGGGCGAAGCGCTGCAGGTGCGCGATGTCCACCACCACCACCTGGTGGTCCACTTGTTCCATTCCGGTGCGGTAGGTGCCCGTAACGGTGAACTTGCGGGGGCGGATCTCGTCGCGGTCCTTCACGAGGTGGATGGTGATGGTGTCCCCCACGGCGATGCGCAGGCGGTCCGCGAGGTAGGCGCTCACCAGTACTTCGTTGGCGCGTTGGGCGGCGCCCAGCGTGGGGAGCCGGCCCGCCACCAGGTGGCGTGTCAGGTAGGCGGGGTCCATGTCGCCGCCCACCCCGCGCACCACCACGCCCTCGATGTCGCCGTCCGTTTCCACGATGCCGGGCCGGGTGGCGTAAACCTGCACGTGGGCCACGCCTGGCAGTGCCCGCAGCGCTGCGGCCTGGGACGGGTCAAAGGCCATGCGCGGGGTCTCCTTCGGATCGTTCTGGCCGATGTGGGTGAGCTGCAGGTGGCCACCCACCCCGGACACTTTGGCCCGGATCTCGCGTTGGAAGCCCCGGGTGATGCCGATCGTGAGCACCATGACGGCCATGCCCAGCACGATGCCCACCACCGCAATGAGCACGATGGGTCGCGACAACCGGTCCTGGCGGTCGGGGTCCACCAGGATGCGCCGCGCAATGAACGACACCAGCCCCATGGCGCCGAAGGTAGCGCGGCCGCGGCAGGGCTACTTTCGCCCCGTACCACGCACCATCCCGTACACCGCCATGCGCCTGCCCGCCGCGTTCCTGATGCTGCTCCTCGCCCTGCCGGTCGCGTTGCATGCCCAGTCCGCACCGCCCGTCCCCCTGCAGGTCGGCGCCGAGCGCGTGTCGGTCTACCTGCCCGGGCTGAAGGACCGCCGTGTGGCCGTGGTGACCAACCAGACCGGGCGGATCGGCCGCACCCACCTGGTGGACTCCCTCCGCGCACTCGGGGTGGACGTGGTGAAGGTCTTCGCCCCAGAGCACGGGTTCCGCGGCGATGCCGATGCCGGCGAGCACGTCAAGGATGGTCGCGACCCGCGCACCGGCATCCCGCTCGTCTCGCTCTACGGCGACAACAAGAAGCCGCGGCCAGAGCAGCTGCAGGGCGTTCAGGTCCTGGTCTTCGACATCCAGGATGTGGGTGTACGCTTCTACACCTACATCAGCACGTTGCACTACGTGATGGAGGCCGCCGCGGACGCCGGGATCCCCGTGGTGGTGCTGGACCGCCCCAACCCCAATGGTTTCCACGTGGACGGCCCGGTCCTGGACCTGCGCCACCGCTCCTTCGTTGGGCTGCATCCGGTGCCTCTGGTGCACGGCATGACGGTGGGTGAGTTCGCCCGCATGATCGTGGGCGAGGGCTGGCTGGGCGCCGGGCGCCGCGTGGACCTCACCGTGGTGCCCTGCACGGGTTACGAGCACCGCATGGCCTATGCACCTCCTGTGCGGCCCAGCCCCAACCTGCCCAATATGGCCGCTGTGCTGTTGTATCCGGCGCTGGGGCTGTTCGAAGGCACCATCGTCAGCGTTGGGCGCGGCACGGACAGGCCCTTCCAGTGCATCGGCTACCCTGGCTGCCCCATGGGCACCTTCCAGTTCACGCCGCAGCCCACCCCGGGGGCCAAGGACCCGCCCTACAACGGCCGCGTGTGCACGGGCCTGGACCTGTCGGAATACGGTGGTTTTTACAGCCGGCTCGATCCGGGCCTGCACCTGGACTGGCTGATCGGCATGTACCAGGCGGCGCCGGACAAGGCGCACTTCTTCAATTCCTTCTTCGACAAGCTTGCGGGCGGACCGGACCTGCGCCAGCGCATCCAGCGCGGCGAGGGTGAGGAGGCGATCCGGGCCTCGTGGAAGCCGGGCCTTGCGGCTTTCCGAACCGTGCGCGCACGTTACCTGCTCTATCCCGACACCCCCTGAACGCACGGCGCCCCGCCTCTCCGGGGAGAAGCGGGGCGCCGCCAGGGATGGCGCGCTCCGTCAGCGGGCGATCACCAGGCGCTGGGTGCTGGTGTGCGTTCCTGCGGTGATGTTC
>CAZUNW010000264.1:0-3114 GCA_964621425.1 uncultured Chryseobacterium sp.
ACATGGCCTTCATGCCGGTGTACATCCTGATCCTGGCCTTCACGATCGCGGTGGACTACGGGGCCGGGCTCCTCATCGAGCGCAGCCAGGGCACCGTGCGCAGGCGGTGGCTCATCGCCAGCATCGTGGCCAATGTGGGCGTGTTGGCCATCTTCAAGTACTACGGGTTCCTCACAGCCAACATCGAGGCGGTTGTGCGCGCGACGGGGTGGGACGGCTACACCATCCCCGACCTGGGTATCATCCTGCCCATCGGCTTGAGCTTCCACACGTTCCAGAGCCTCAGTTACACGATCGAGGTGTACCAGGGCCGCCAGCGCGCCGAGCGACATCTTGGCATCTTCAGCCTGTACGTGATGTTCTACCCCCAGCTGGTTGCCGGGCCCATCGAACGACCAGGGAACCTGCTGCGCCAGCTGCACGTGTCCATGCCCTTCGATGCGGGCCTGGTGGCCAGCGGCCTCCGCCTCATGGCGTGGGGCTTCTTCAAGAAGATCATGATCGCCGACCGCGTGGGCGCCATGGTCGACCATGTGTACGACGCCCCGCACCTGCACCAAGGGCCTGCGCTGATCCTGGCCTCCCTCCTCTTCGCCGTGCAGATCTACTGCGACTTCAGCGGGTACAGCGACATCGCCCTCGGGTCGGCACGCTGCCTGGGCATCGACCTGATGCGGAACTTCCGCACCCCATACGCCAGCACCAGCATCAGCGAGTTCTGGCGACGCTGGCACATCAGCCTCAGCACCTGGTTCCGTGACTACGTGTACATCCCCCTGGGTGGCAACCGGGTGGTGAAATGGCGGCGCTACTACAACCTGCTCCTCACCTTCCTCCTGAGCGGGCTCTGGCATGGGGCCGCATGGACCTACATCATCTGGGGCGGGCTCCACGGCGTATTCCTGATAGGGGCCATCCTTACCGAGGGCGGGCGCGAGGCGCTAGGGCGGCGGTTGGGGCTGGAGCGCGTGCCGCGTTTGCACCATGCCCTACAGGTGCTGACCACCTTCCTGCTCGTCGACCTGGCGTGGATCTTCTTCCGTGCCAACAGCGTGCAGGATGCCTTCCTCATCGTGGGCAACCTGTTCACCGGGCTGGAGGGCTTCCTCACCGCAGATGCGCTCAGCCTGTGGGCCCCGCTGCTGGGTGCGGGCCGCGGGGATATGCTGCTTGCCCTTGGCTGCATCACGGCCATGGAGGTGGTGCAGTATATCGACAGGCGAAAGGGCGCGCCGGCCTGGCTGGCCGAACGGAGCCCCTGGCAGCGCTGGGCCATCTATCTGGCGCTGGTGGGGAGCACGGTCTTCCTGGGCAGCTACTACCACACCTCGCCCTTCATCTACTTCCAGTTCTAGATGACACCCCGACGCCTGCTTAGCTGGATACTCGCGCTGGCCCTGCCCTTCGCGCTGGTTTTCGGCACCGTGGTCGTGGTGGATCCCTACGATCGCTTCGGCCGCTTCCATGTGGTATCCGATGCGCTGAAGCGGAAGAACCTGTACCACGACGGCCGCACGATGCCTTTCAGCAACCTGATGTGGAAGCTGCTTGAGGTGGACCGCCAACCGCAGGAGCGCATCCTCCTCGGCGATTCCCGCCTCTCGCACCTCGATATGGACCACCTCGAACAGGTGAGCGGCAGGCGCTATTACAATCTGGGCGTGCCGGGCGGCAACACGCGCACCCTGGCCGACGTCTTCGACCTGGTGGCGGGGCCGTCGCTGCGCGAAGTGGTGGTGCAGGTCTCCTTCCGCAGCATGGCCCGCGGGGCCGACTGGGACCTGGTGAACGAACCGCGGCAGCTGGTGGAGCATCCCTTCCTCTACCTGAGCAACCGGCGCGTGCTGGAGGCCACCGCGCTGAACCTGCGCAGCCTGCTGCTGCCGGGTACCGTGCATTACGATGTGCTGCCACCGGACCACTGGCAGCGCGTGCTGAACCTGGAGCGGGCCAACGCGGAGGGGATGGTGCCGGACAGTGCCGCATTCGCCCGCCTGGCGCACATCGCGGACCGATGTCGGGCCCAGGGCGTGACCCTGCGCTTCGTGGAATACCCCACGCACCCCGAGGTGCAACGCATCTACGCCGGGGCAGGTCTGGAGAGCCTGCGTGCGGACTACATCAAGCGGCTGGAGGCGATGGCGCCGGTGCTGGACCTGGACCGGCCGGGGCTATTCCCAGAGGAGCGGAGCCTCTGGCGTGACCCCTTGCACCTCACCAGCGCGGCGCAGCGCCTGGTCATTGATACGGTCTGGGCGGCGAAGCCCTGAATGCGAAGAGCGGCCGGGTGGCCGCTCTTCGCGCGTGGTCCATTGCGTGTCAGGCCTATCCGCTGCACATCTCGCAGCCCTCGGGGTTGTCCAGGCTGCAGGCGATCTCCGCCTGGGCCTTGTTGAGGACAGCAGCGCGCTGGGCGGCAAGCTCCCCGGCCACCGGTCCGGCGGTCTGGGGTTGGGCGGGCACAGCCTCCGTGGCAGCAGCGGCCGGCTTGGCCGTGGCGGTGGCGGGAGCGGCCAGCTTGGTCTTGTCCAGCGTGAACTTGATGGCGTCCGTAGCGGCCTTGGTGCGCAGGTAGTACATGCCGGTCTTCAGGCCCGCCTTCCAGCTGTAAAAATGCATGCTGGTGAGCTTGGCGAAGTTGACGTTCTCCATGAAGATGTTCAAGCTCTGGCTCTGGCAGATGTACGCACCGCGGTCCGCTGCCATGTCGATGATCACCTTCTGGCTGAGCTCCCACGCGGTCTTGTACAGGTCCTTGAGGTTCTGCGGGATCTCAGGGATGTGCTGCACACTGCCATTGGCGGCGATGATCTTGTTCTTGAGCTCCTCGCTCCAGAGGCCCAGCTTCACCAGGTCACGCAGCAGATACTTGTTCACCACGATGAACTCGCCGCTGAGCACACGGCGCGTGTACAGGTTGCTGGTATAGGGCTCGAAGCACTCGTTGTTGCCCAGGATCTGCGCAGTGCTGGCCGTGGGCATGGGCGCCAGGAGCAGGCTGTTGCGAACACCATACTGGCGCACCTCTTCGCGCAGGGCGTCCCACTCCCAGCGGTCACTGGGGCGCACACCCCACATGTCGGGCTGCAGCACGCCCTGGCTCACGGGGCTTCC
>CAZUNW010000265.1:0-3066 GCA_964621425.1 uncultured Chryseobacterium sp.
CCATCCAGCTCACCGCCTCCAACCAGTGCGGCGCGGTGACCGCGGTGGATTCCGTCAAGGTCTTCAGCGTCCCCTACCCGGACCTGCTGTTAAGCACAGACACCGTGTGCTCGCCCGACACCGTACAGCTGTTCAACCAGACCATCTGCGCGTGGCAGACCACCTACACGTGGTTCTTCGGCGACGGCAGCACCTCCACCGACCAGGGTGTGTTGCAGTCCTACCCCTATGCCTCGGACTCCATCCCCGTGGACTATTTGCTCATCCTGGAGGCCACCAACCTCTGCGGAACGGTGGCTGACGCGCAGTTGCTGCACGTGATCCCCAACACGGTAACGGCCTTCTTCAACGCCAACCCCACCGTGGGGTGCGAGCCCCTGCCGGTGCAGTTCAGCCAGTCGATGGTGGGGATCACCAGCTGGGCCTGGGACTTCGCCGACGGATCGGGCTCCACCGCCCAGGACCCCCTGCACGTGTTCCAGAACGACGGCAGCTACCTGGTGGAGCTGGCGGTGAGCAACGGCTGTGTCACCGACACCCACACCGACACCATCACCGTGCTGCCGGGACCGGTGTTCGATTTCGATGCGATGCCCGATTCCATCTGCGCGGGCGACACCATCCAGTTCACCCCCATCGGACAGGGCCTGCTGGGCCACCAATGGACCTTCGGTGACGGGACCGGCAGCAGCCTGGTGGCCCCCCAGCACAGCTACCCCGCCGGCGGGATCTACCCGGTGCAGCTCGTCTGCCTGTCCGACGTCAACCTCTGCCCGGACACGGTGACGCACCCGGTCTGGGTGCTGCCCAACCCGGTGGCGGCCTTTACCGCCATCCCCCTGGAAGGATGCAGCCCCCTGCCGGTGAACTTCCTCGACCAGAGCACCGATGCGGCCCTCTGGTCGTGGGACTTCGGTGACGGCAACACCTCGGGGCAACCCTCGCCCGGCAACGTTTACCTGGCCCCGGGCACGTACACACCACAGCTGCACGTCACTTCCGCAAACGGATGCGTAGACTCCCTCCAGGCCACGGTGACCGTGTACCCCGTGCCGGAGGCCGACTTCACCGTGGAGACCGAGCAACTGCCCGGCACCATCCTGCCCGCCTACTTCACCAACCTGTCCAACGGTGCCGTGACGCACCTCTGGGATTTCGATGATGGCGAGGGCAGCAACCAATTCGAACCCGGCCACCTGTACACCATCACCCAGCGGTGCACCTTCGCGCCCCAGCTGGTGGTGCTCAACGAGTACCAGTGCAGCGACACGGCGGTGCGCATCATCGAGGTGCCCCGCGACGCACGCATCTTCGCGCCCAACTCCTTCTCGCCCAACGGCGATGGGGTGAACGAGGTGTTTGTGATCGAAGGCGCCGATTGGGACATGCAGATCACCGAGTTCGACGTCTTCGACCGCTGGGGCACGAACATCCACAGCCAGATCGGGGGGCAGCCCCGCTGGGAGGGTCGGCTGAACGGGGTGCCGGTGACCAACGACGTGTACGTGTGGCGCCTGAAGGTGCGCGTGGCCTGCGGCATCGACGAGACCACGGTCATGGGGCACGTGACCGTGGTGCGCTGACGGACGGCCGCACCATCGCGCTGGCGCAGCCGTTACCTTGGGCCTCACCCGCCCACGCCATGCCGCGCCAAGCCCTTCTTGCAGCCCTGCTGCTGCTGGCCCTGCCGCTGACCGCCCAGCGCAACGCCGCACGCACGACCAGCGACACCCTCAAGGCCGACCAGCTCGCAGGGCTCAAATTCCGCTCCATCGGTCCCGCCTTCATGAGCGGCCGCATCGCCGATGTGGCGATACACCCCACAAGGCCCGGCACCTGGTACGTCGCCGTGGGATCGGGCGGCGTTTGGAAGACCGTCAACGCCGGAACCACATGGACGCCGGTCTTTGATGGGCAGGGCAGCTACTCCATCGGCTGCATCACGCTCGACCCGCAGGACCCCGAGGTGGTGTGGGTGGGCACCGGTGAGAACGTGGGAGGCCGCCACGTGGGCTTCGGCGACGGCGTGTACCGCAGCGCGGACGGGGGCAAGACCTGGAAGCACATGGGGCTAAAGGCCAGCGAGCACATCAGCCGCGTCGTAGTGCACCCCGCCGACCCGAACACCATTTGGGTGGCAGCGCAGGGACCCCTTTGGAGTAAAGGCGGAGAGCGCGGCGTGTACCGCACCACCGATGGGGGAAAGACGTGGAAGCGCACCCTTGGCGACGATGCGTGGGTGGGCGCCACCGACCTGGTGATGGACCCGCGCGATCCCAAGCGGCTGTATGCGGCCACCTGGCAGCGCCACCGCACCGTGGCCGGCTACATGGGCGGCGGACCGGGCTCCGCCATCCACCGCAGCACCGATGGCGGTGAAACGTGGACCAGGCTCGAGGGCGGGCTCCCCGGCGGCAACCTCGGCAAGATCGGCCTGGCCATCTCGCCACAAAGGCCCGACGTGCTCTACGCAGCCATCGAGCTCGACCGGCGCACCGGCGCCGTGTACCGCAGCGCCGACCGCGGCGCCAGCTGGACGAAGATGTCCGACGCCGTGAGCGGCGGCACCGGACCGCACTATTACCAGGAGCTGTACGCCTGCCCGCACCAGTTCGACCGCCTCTACCTGGTGAGCAACTACACGCAGACCTCCGACGACGGCGGGAAGACCTTCCACAGCCTGAACGTGGACACACGCCACGTGGACGACCACGTGGTGGTGTTCCGCAAGGACGACCCCGAATACCTGCTTTTCGGTTGCGACGGCGGGCTCTACGAAAGCTTCGACCGCGGCGGCACATGGCGCCACATCGGCAACTTGCCCGTGACTCAGTTCTACAAGGTGGCCGTGGACGATGACCTCCCGTTCTATAACGTGTACGGCGGCACGCAGGACAACAACACCCAGGGCGGACCCTCGCGCACCGACAATGAACATGGCATCCGCAACAGCGACTGGAGCGTGATCATTGGAGGCGACGGGCACCAGCCCGCCACCGAGCCCGGCAACCCGGACATCGTGTACGGCCAGTGGCAGCAGGGCAACCTGATGCGCCACGACCGCCG
>CAZUNW010000266.1:0-3063 GCA_964621425.1 uncultured Chryseobacterium sp.
TCAAGGTGCCCGTCTTCAGCTTCGACAAGTTCCCGAACGTGGACAAGAGCCTGGGTCCCGAGATGAAGAGCACCGGCGAGGCCATCTATTTCATCAAGGACCTGAAGGACCCGTTCTTCAGGCAGGTGTACGGTGAACGGAGCATGTACCTGAGCCGCTGAAGCTGGTACAGCAACGCGTTCCACCCGCTGGGTGCCGCTGGATGCCCGGTCGGGGTGCATCGTTCCGCCCTCGCGTAGCCAGGTCTGGATGGCCCGGGGCCATGACCACGGTCATGGTGTTGTCCGCATAATTGCGCTAACTTGTCGCATGATTTCCAAAGTGTAGTATTGGAAATAAATGAAGGAACCCGATCACGGTCACCGGGCTGGTGCGCCCCAGGCGGAGGCCGCCCGCCTCGAGGCCATACGCGAGCTCGGCCTTCTCGCCATCGAAGGTGATCCGCTGTTGGATGCCATCACGGACATGGCCGCCCGGATCACCGGGTGTTCCCGTTCGTTCATCACCATCGTGGGCGCCGAGCATGCGCACCTGGTGAGCCGGGTGGGCGGCACGACCAGCGAGTTGCCGCGCGAGCATACGTTCTGCGACCGCACGATCCGGGGCAGCGCGCTGCTGGAGGTGCCCGATGCGCAACGCTCCGAGGTATTCCGCAACGACCCCCTTGTGAAGGGGGAACCACACCTGCGCTTCTATGCGGGCGTTCCGCTGAGCTTGGGGCCGCACCGCACCGTGGGCACCCTCTGCGTGCTGGACACCGAACCCCGCCAGCTCACGGATGCACAGAGGTCGGAGCTGGAGGTGCTGGCACGCATGGCGGTGGACCTGCTGCAGCGACGCGGCAGGGAACAGGAGCACCTGCGCATCAAGCAGATGCTCGGGCTGCTCAAGGAGGTGAACGAGGAGTTCATCAACCGTTCCGCGGACCGGCGTGTGCTCTTCGATCGGATACTGGGTATGATGCTGTCGCTCACGGAAAGTGAATACGGCTTCATCGGGGAGGTGCTGCACCGCGATGGGAAGCCGTTCCTGAAGACCCACGCCATCACGAACATCGCCTGGAACAAGGAGACGCGGGATTTCTACGAGCAGAACGCCCCGAAGGGGATGGAGTTCAGCAACCTGCGCACGCTCTTCGGCCATACGCTGACCTCGGGTGAGCCGGTGATCGCCAACGAGCCTTACACCGATCCGCGGCGTGGGGGGCTGCCGCCCGGTCACCCCGCGCTCAACCACTACCTGGGCATCCCCATCAAGAGCAGCGATGGAAAAATGATCGGTATGGCCGGCCTGGCCAACAAGCCCGGCGGCTACAGCGTGGAGGACATCGACTTCCTGGGGCCCTTCCTGTCCACCATCGCCACCCTCATCACCGCCATCCGCATTGACCTTGCGCGTGCTGAGACCGAGGCCCATAATGAGCTGATGGCCGAGCGCCTGCGCCAGGCCCGGGCCGTGTCGCGCATGGGCGATTCCGAGTTCACGCTGGAGGGCTACAAGCTGGCGTGGTCCGATGAGATGTACGGCATCTTCGAACTGCCGCGCCTGCGCGACAAGGAACTGGTGGATGCCCTGATGCAGCGCATTCATCCCGAGGACATGGAGCTCGTGACACGGGCGGGACGTTCCGTGCTGGCCGGCAAGCGGGTTGATTTCGAATACCGCATCGTTTTCCCCGACGGGCGGATCAAGAATATCCTGGCCTACCGGGTGCCCGTTCACGACGCCGAGGGCCGGGTGGTCGGCATCCGCGGCACGGACCACGATATCACCGACCGCCGCCGCAGCGAGAACCTGCTGCTGCGCTTCTTCGATGTTTCCGGTGAGATGCTCTGCGTGCTGGATGCGGAGGACCGCATGCTGCGCGTGGGCCATGCCCTTGCGGACACGGTGGGGCGCCCGGCGAACGAGCTCCTCGCCGTCCACCTGACCGAGCTCCTCCACGAGGAGGACCACCCCGCCATGAAGGAGGGCCTGGCCCGCCTGCACAAGGGCTCGCCCCGCACCGACCTGCGCGCGCGTTTGCTGCGCGCGGACGGAACGTCCATGATGGTGGACTGGTCGGCCAGCATGGACAGCGCCTCCAACCTCGTCTACCTGATGGGCAAGGACGTGACCATGAAGGACCAGCTGGAGCAGGCGTTGTGGGCGGGCCGCGTGGAGGCTGAGAGGACCAGGGCGAAGGATGTGTTCATCGCCAATGTGAGCCACGAGATCCGCACGCCGTTGAACGCCATCGTGGGCTTCGGCGAGTTGCTGGGGCAGACCCTGCTGAGCGATGTACAGCGGCGCCACCTGGAGGTGATCCAGGTCGCATCCAGGAACCTCACCACCATCATCAACGACATCCTTGACCTGGCCAAGCTGGACGGGGGCAAGCTGGAGCTGGAGCGCAAGTCCATAAGCATCGAGGAGACCGTGCGGCAGGTGGTGAGCATGCACACGGAGCGCGCCCGCAGCAAGGGCATCAAGCTGCTGTTCTCCATGGACCCCGAGCTGCCGCCGCGTGTGATGGGTGACCAGACGCGGCTGACCCAGATCCTGATGAACCTGGTGTCCAACGCCATGAAGTTCACCGAGAAGGGCCAGGTGCGCGTGGATGTGCTCGAGGCTGCGCAGGAGCCCGGTTCGGTGCGTGTGCGGTTCGCGGTCTCCGACACCGGTATCGGCATCGAGGCCTCCAAGCTGAACATGATCTTCGAGCGCTTCACCCAGGCCGAGACCTACACCACACGCGTTTACGGCGGCACCGGGCTCGGCCTGAACATCGTGCGTTCGCTGGTGGAGCTGCACGGGGGGATACTGCAGGTGGAGTCGCATCCGGGCAAGGGGTCCACCTTCTGGTGCGAGATCACCTTCCCGATCGCCGAAGGCGCGCTCGTTGAAGAGCCCGGCCCCTTGCGGCCGAACCTGTCGAAGAGGGTGCTGCAGGGTGTTCGCGTGCTGTTGGTGGAGGACAATGAGCACAACCAGATCCTGGCGCGCACCTACCTGGAGCGCAACGGTGCCGAGGTGCGCGTGGCCGGCAATGGCGCGATCGCGCTGCGCGGCATGGATGAGGCG
>CAZUNW010000267.1:0-3057 GCA_964621425.1 uncultured Chryseobacterium sp.
GTTCAACTTCGTTACCCTGTACAACAAGTCGAAGTACCTCAAGAAGGTGAACGACAAGGGCCGCACCAGCAACCGCAGCCAGAGCAACAAGGCCAAGCCCGGTGACAAGGCCAAGGAGGAGGGGAAGGACAAGGAGGACGACAAGGACAAGAAGGACAAGGACAAGAAGGAAAAGGAAGGGTTCAAGCCGCTGGATGCGCTTGCGCGGCTGCTCATGACGGTCCGTAACGGCAACGTCACCTACAGCCAGAACTCGGGCATCCTGCTGCCGGGTTATGCGCGCAAGACGAACGTTGTGGGCATGGACGGCTTCACGGCGCCGGGCATCGGCTTCGTGCTCGGCCAGCAGAACCACGACCTCAGCGATGTGCAGGTGCGTGATTACGCCTCCTACGCCGCTGGCCAGGACTGGCTGGTGCGCACGCCCTCCATCTTCACGCCCCACACCCAGACGCGCACGGAGAACATCAATGCGCGCCTGTCGCTTGAGCCCTTCAAGGGGATGCGGGTGGAGCTGAGCGCCAACCGGGTATACAGCGAGAACAGGAGCAGCTTCTTCCGCTGGAACGATTCGCTGGGAACCTATGTGAATGACAGCCCGCGCGAGTTCGGCAACTTCAGTGTGAGCACCATCACCTGGGGCACCGCCTTCAGCAGGGATGATGGCAACTTCGTGAACCCCATCTTCCAGCAACTGCTCGCCAACCGCGCGATCATCAGCGAGCGGCTCGGCCAGGAGCGTGAGGGCAGCGTGTTCGTGGCGGACAGCGGCTACTATTCGGGCTACGGGGCCACCAACCAGGACGTGGTGATCCCATCCTTCCTGGCGGCCTACAGCGGGCGCAGTGCCGCCACGGTCACCACCAACCCCTTCCGCCTCATCCCCCTGCCCAACTGGGACATCACGTACGACGGCCTTTCACGCATGGCGCCGTTCAACAAATGGGTGCGGACCTTCACTGTGAAGCACAGCTACCGCAGCACCTTCAACATCGGCAACTACCAGACGAACCTGCTCTTCTTGGAGGGTGGATCGGCCCTGGACGCGGCGCTGAACTATATCCCCGAGCGGCAGATCAGCGTGGTGACGATCACCGAGGTGATGCGCCCGCTGCTGGGTGCTGACGTGACGCTTCAGAACAGCCTGCTGGCCAAGTTCGAGTACAACAGGGACCGGAACCTGAGCCTGAGCCTGAGCAACTACCAGGTGACCGAGGTGCGGGGGCTTGAGTACGTGATCGGCACCGGATACCGCTTCAAGAACGTGAAGTTCCCCGTCGCCATCGGCGGCAACCGTCCCAAGAGCGACCTTAACCTGCGCGTGGACGTGAGCATCCGCCAGAACAACACGGTGATCCGCAAGATGCAGGAGGGTCAGAACCAGGTGACGGCCGGCCAGAACATCACCTCCATCAAGACCTCGGCGGACTACGTGATCAGCCAGCGCCTGAACGTGCGCCTCTTTTACGAGCGGGTGGTCAACAAGCCGGTGATCTCCACGTCCTTCCCCAGTTCCAACAGCAATTTCGGCCTGAGCCTGCGCTTCACGCTAACCCAGTAGCGGGGCGACGGGATCCGGCCTATTTTCGCCGCGCAACGCACCCAAGAACCGAACCGATGAACTTCCCCGCTGACCTGAAGTACACCAAGGACCACGAGTGGATCCGCCTGGAGGGCGATGAGGCCGTGGTGGGCATCACCGATTTCGCCCAGGGCGAACTGGGTGATATCGTCTTCGTGGACATCGGCTCGGAGGGCCAGGACGTGGCCCAGCATGCCGTGTTCGGGACCGTGGAGGCGGTGAAAACGGTGAGCGACCTGTTCATGCCCGTGAAGGGCACCGTGGTGTCGGTGAACCCCGGCCTGGCCGATGACCCGGCCTCGGTGAACAAGGATCCCTACGGCGCCGGCTGGATGGTGCGCATCCGCCCTGCCGACATGGCCGAGGTGGACGCCCTGATGAGCGCGGAGGATTACCGCGCCCACGTGGGCCACTGAGGCCCCATGCTGCTGCGGCTGCGCTGGGCCCTGGCCTGGGCCCTGGTCATCATGGTGCTCTGCCTGCTGCCCGGGGGGCGCCTGCCCGAATGGGACTGGTTCGCCCTGCTGGACCTTGACAAGCTGGTGCATGCCGGTATGTTCCTGGTGCAGGCGCTGCTGCTGGCGCAGGCCTTCAAGGGGGGGGCTGGCCCCCGGCGGCACATCGCATGGGCTGTTGCCGCGAGCGTGGCCTACGGCCTGGCCACCGAGCTGCTCCAGGGGATGGATGCACTGGGCCGCCGCACCGATCCCAACGACATGATCGCGAACACCGTGGGGGCGTTCCTGGCCGCCGGCTTTGCAGCCTGGCGCGAGCGCCGTGGCCTGCCCATCCTGCCCTTCGCGTTCCTGCGCTGATCAGAGGATCATCCCGGCCGCCACGGTCTCGTTCGTGCCCTCATCTATGAGGATGAGGCTGCCGGTGTAACGGTTGCGGGCGTAGGTGTCGTAATGCAGGGGCACCGTGGTGCGCAGCTGCACGCGGCCGATGTCGTTCATGCGGATGGTCGGGTCCTCCGCCTTGTGCAGCGTGCTGATGTCCATCCTGTACCTCACCTCCTTCACCACGCAACGTGCGTCGCGGCTTGTGTGCTTCAGGCTGTATTTGCCGCCCGGCTGCAGCGGCCGTTCGTTGAACCAGCACAGCATCACGTCGATGTCCTGCCCAGTCACCGGCACGTTGTTCGGGCTCACCAGCATGTCTCCGCGGCTGATGTCGATCTCGTCGTTCAGCGTGATGACCGCGCTCTGGGGTGCGAAACACTCGTCCACCTCGCGCTCGCCGATGTGTATGCTCTTGATGGTGCTCCGGGAACCGCCCGGAAGCACCAGCACGGGTTCGCCGGTGCGGAGCACGCCTCCGGCCACGCGCCCGGCGAATCCGCGGAAATCGTGGTGCTCCGTGGTCATGGGCCGCACCACGTACTGAACGGGGAAGCGGCGGTCGATGTGGTTGAGGTCGCCGGCGATGTGGATGTTCTCCAGCAGGTACATGAGCGTTGGACCTTGGTACCACGG
>CAZUNW010000268.1:0-3041 GCA_964621425.1 uncultured Chryseobacterium sp.
CTTTCAGGCACCATCAGCAGCACCTTCTCTCCCTTCCGCACGCGGCCCTCGGCAAGGAGGTCGCGCACCTGCAGGAAGATGGAGGCCGACCCCACGTTGCCCACCCGGGGCAGGTTGATGAACCACTTGTCGAGGGGAACGGCTATGCCCTCAGCCTCCATGCCGGCGTGGAGCTTGTCGCGGAAGAACATGCTGCTCAGGTGGACCAGCATATGGTCTATGGCGGAGGCCTCGAGCGCCCTGCGCTCCAACACCTCGCGCAGGTAGCGCACGCCCACCGGCACGATGTGGCGGCCCAGGAGCTTCACATCCTGCTTCATGGTGAAGAGGGAGCGGCCCGCCAGGTCCTGCGGGGCGAAGGACTTCCAACCCTCGAAGCGCCCCTGCTCGTCCTTGTCCCCACCGCTGTACATGCAAACGTCCAGTTCACTGGCGAAGGAGCGGCTCTCGATCCAGTCGATGCGCAGGCTGACGCCCTCCCTCGGTGCGGGTTCCAGCAGCACGGCGGCGGCACCGTCGCTGAGCATCCAGCGAAGGAACTCCTTCTCGAACCCGATGATGGGATCCTGCTCCAACTGCCGGTGTCGCTCCGTCTCCCGCTCGAAGTTGCGGGCGCGCATCATGGGGCTCACGAGCTCGCTGCCGGCCGCCACCGCATTGCGGGCCAGACCGGCAGCCACGCACATGTACCCATACTTGAGCGCGTGCATGCCCGTGCAGCAGGCACCGGCGGTGCTCACCACTTCCATGGGGTGGTCCAGCTCGCCGTGCACCTGCGAGGCGTGCGAGGGCAGGAACTGGTCCGGTGAACTGGTGCCGCAGGCCAGCACCTCCAACTCGCCGAGGGCGACGCCATCACCCGCAAGGCCCTTCACGGCCTCGGCCACCAGCCGTGCGTTGGAGTGGGTGATCCGGCCCTCGCGGTCCAGGGCGTAGTGGCGCTGCTCGATGCCGTTGTTGCGCAGAACGATGTGCTGGGCCCTCGACGGCTTCCCGTCGATCATGCCCAGAACACCGGCCATCTCCGCATTGGAGACGGGGCCGTTCGGCAGGAACCCGGATACCCGGGTGATGTAAACGTCGCGCAAGGCCGTGATCTCTTCCTTTCCTGATGGTGCGGGCCGGCAAAAGTAACCGATGGTGGCACCGGCTCAAAAACACCGGGGAAAGCCCTGTTGTTCAGGCCGCTCAATAGGTGGAAAGCCGTTCCACCTCCGCGCGCAGCGCCCGCCTTTTCACCAGGGACAAAACCGCGGTGGTGAGGCTGGTGAGCGGACCGAGGATGAAGACGCCCATCGTGAGGACGGTGCTGAACACCTTGATGCGGCGCATGCGGCTTGCGGGGTCGCGGTCCGCCCTGGCCAGGATGTACCGGCGGTACTTCCCGAAGAGAAAGGTGGCGCGTTTCTCCAGCATCAGCAGGCTGGGCACGATTCGGATGGCACCCTCGCGGCGGAGCTCCTCGTTGAGGACGCCCGCACCGGTTCCGGCCAGGTGGCGCGCCAGCACACGCCCGAAGCGGGCCGATCCGCGCATATCCTCCTCGCGGATGCCGGCAGCGGGAAAGACCAGGAAGGCGTCCCGCCTGCCCCAGAACATCCAGCGGATGATGGTGATGACACTGACCAGGTTCGGACTGCGGTCGACCACGGTGATGTGGCCCATGAGCCGCCCACCAAGGCCGGCCACCGCGCTCCGCACTTGCTCCTGCGCCAGCACCCACATGTTGCGTGCGCCCACGACCGTCACCACGGGGCGACCGCCCAGGTAACGGGCCGCATCCGGGTGCTGCAGGAAGCTGGACATCGGAATGGACGGGTTGAGGAACCAGATCGTATAGCCCAGGATGACCAGGTCGTAAGGCCGGTCGGGCGGAACGGTGAAGGGTTGCAGGGGAACCGGGTCATGCCCCACCGACTCGGGGAAGCAATTGAAGAAGGTCAGGCGCGTCCAGGGGAAGGGAAAGGGAGTGGCCGGCCTAAGCGGCAGGTGGTCCACGGCCATGCCGGCATCGAGCAGCGGGGCCACGATGTGGTCCAGAAGGCTGCTGAGCTGCCCGGTCTGGGAGTAGTGGATGACGAGGATGCGCTTCATGCCCATTTAGGAAGGATGTACTGGAACAGCTTGCCCAGGGGCTTGCGGATACCCAGCAGCGGCGGCGGCCGGAGCCCGTTGTGGCGCCAGGCGGACACCACCTCGCGGTTGGCACGCCAGATGTGGGGCAGGCTCCTGTTGCTGGCACCGCCCAAACGGAATCGCACGATGGTGACAGGCACGTAGCGGGCCCGCAGCCCGTGCCGGTAGAGGAAGCGGAACATCAGTTCGTAATCAGCCGCGATGCGGAAGCTCAGGTCGAAGCCGCCGAAGCGTTGGTAGGCCTCGCGCCGGATGTAGGTGCCCAGGTGGGGCGGCATCCAGCCCGAGCGGAAGTTGTCGCGGTGATAGGCCCCGCCCTTCCAGAAACGTCTTACCCGGCGAATGTCGCGCGGGTCCACCATGTTGGCATCGCCGTAGATCACATCGGCATCACCCTGGGCGAACTCAGCCGCGAGCTTCGCGATCACGTCGGGCGCCTCGAGCAGGTCGCCGGCGTTCACGAAGCCGACAACATCGCCGGTGGCACGGGCCAGGCCCTTGTTCATGGCGTCATAGACCCCATGATCGGGCTCGCTGATGAGGATCGAGCGACCGTCGTCGATCCGCTGGAGCACGGCACGCGTGGCCTCATCGGGCGAGGCACCGTCCACGATGATGTGCTCGATGTCCGGGTGCGTCTGGGCGCGTACGCTGGCCACGGTCTCGGCGAGCTCTCCACCCGCCCGATAGCACACGGTGATCAGCGTGAACCTCATTCGATCACGCGTTCCCGGACCGGCTGGGCGGGGTTGCCCTGGTGGACCATGTAGGCCTCCAGGTCCTTGGTGGCCACACTGCCGGCGGCCAGCACACTGTGGCTCTTCACGGTGACGCCCAGCATAACCATGGCGCCGGCACCCACCCAGCTGCCCTCCTCCAACACCACCGGACCGCTCTGCGTGGGG
>CAZUNW010000269.1:0-3034 GCA_964621425.1 uncultured Chryseobacterium sp.
GGTAGTAGGCGTGTTCCCACACGTCCAGCCCAAGCAGAGGCCGGCCCTTCAGCTCGCTAATATCCATCAGGGGGTTGTCCTGGTTGGGAGTGGAACCCACCGCGAGCCTTCCGTTCTGCTCCACCAGCCAGGCCCAGCCACTGCCGAAGCGCTTCATGGCCGCATCGCTGAACACGTCCTTGAACTTCTCCACCGAGCCGAACGACCCGGCGAGCGCATCGGCCGCCTTGCCGGTGGGGTCACCGCCCTTGCCGGGTGCCATGCACGCCCAGAAGTGGTCGTGGTTCCAGGCGCCGCCCGCGTTGTTGCGCAGCTTCCCGCTGGCCCCGCTGATGGTACCGAACAGTTCCGTGGCCGTCGTTGCCGCAGTGCCCTCGGTGGCCAGGGCGTCGTTGGCGTTCTTCACGTAGGCTGCATGGTGCCGGCCATAGTGGATCTGCATCGTGAGCGTATCGATGTGTGGCTCCAGCGCCTCGAACGGATAGGGCAGGGGCGCCTGTGCGAATTGCAGGCCCGCGGAGGGTGCACTACCTGCGCGCAGCAGGGATGGGGCGAGTGCCACACCAGCGGCGGCCTGCAGGGAGCGGGAGAGGAAGAGCTTTCGGTCCATGTGCACAAGGTAGGGGCCTCCTGCCGCAGCAAGGACCGCACCGATCACTTCGCCGCGGCGAAGGAGAGCAACAGCTGTCCCTTCTCCACGGCACGGCCTTGCACGGCATGCACCTGGGTCACCACGGCATCCCCGGGGGCCTTGATGAGGTTCTCCATCTTCATGGCCTCAAGCACTAGGAGCGGGTCGTTCTTGCGGACGGTGTCCCCGACCTTCACCAGGATGTTGAGGACCAGCCCGGGCATGGGAGCCTTGAGCTCGGGGACCACTCCCCCACGTCCCTTGTCCAGGCCCAACGCCTGCACCAGGCGGGCGCGCTCATCCTCCAGCCGCACGCTGTACATCCGGCCCCCGATGCGCAGTTTCACCAGCCCAGCGGCACGGTCCTCCTTCACCACCGTGGCCCGCACCGAGCGGCCGTCGAGCAGGACGCTGAACGTTCCGGCGCCCACGGCCTGCACATCCAGCCGCTCCACACCGGCGGGGATCCAGGGTCCATACGGCGTGGGCCGCTCCAGCACCAGGGGTGCCTCGGACCGGTTGATGTGGGCGTACAGCTTGCGCGGCATTGCCGCGAAGGTAGGCAGGTGCGTGCGGTTCAGCGGCCGGCCCTCCTGATGCTGCGCCGATGGAGCATCCAGTGCAGCTTGGGCCGCAGGTCGGCCAGGTTGTAGTACAGGGTTGAGTTCCGCAGGGGTGTGCCGTTGCGCAGGAAGTGCATCGGCCATTCGGCCAGCCCCACGAAATCGGTTCCGGTCATGTCCGGCATGGCGGGCGACCGGCCCAGCGCCAGCCGCACCTGCAGGTCGGGGAAGTTGATGCCGGCGGCATGGGAACCGAGCACCGTGGCCCAGTAGCGCGGGTTCACATCCACGATGTGCGGCAGTCCCGAGCCCGCGTCCAAAAGGGTGTCCACATGGGCCACCCCGCTCCATCCGGCGACGGCCATCAGCTGGTCCACCACGCGCGTCACGCGCTCGTCATGGGCGAAGCGCAGGCTGGTGCTGGGCTGGAACCCCTTCCCTTCGGCCAGGGGTTGTTGGGTGGTGGCCGCCAGCACGCGGCCGACCGATGCCAGCACACTGCGGTCCACGTTGCCGCCTGCAAGCCGCACCTGCATGATGTAGCCCTGTTCCGCCAGCTGGGGCAGGTCCGTGCGCCCGGCCACCGCGCGTGCCTGTTGCACCGCAATGATGCCCACACCGCTTTCGCCCCGGCGGGGTTTCAACAGGACGGGCGCATCCGGCTCGATGCCCTGCAGGGCCCCATCGGGGGTGAGCAGGACGGTGGGCGGTGAGGGCAGGCCCGCGGCCAGCAGGGCGCCATGCAGGTTCCACTTGTCGGTGAGCCGGTGCAGGGCCTCCAGGCCCGGCAGTTCGGGCACCCGGGTGATGCCACGAAGCTCCTCTGCCATGCCCGCGATGCGCTCGACCCCCGCGGTGGATACAGGCAGCACCAGCTGCACCCCGTGCGTGCGCACGGCCTGGACGATGGTGGCGGGGTCCAGCGCCTTCGGCACATGGAAGGCGTGGTGAACGAAGCGCGAACGGGGCGGGCTGGCCTGCGCCACCCGGTGCATCACGTGGATGCGCAGGGGGAGGCCACCCCGCCACAGGCACTGCATCACCGGCACGGCCAGTGGGCTGTCGCCATCGGGGATCAGGATGTCGATGGGGCCCGCCACGTCATGGGAATGACCGGGGCAAGGTAGCGGGATGCGGCGGAGCGTGGGGGTGATGCTCAGGCGCTTTCGCCCAATTGCTCATAAACTTCGTCGGCCGGCAGGCCTGGTTGTTCCCGGGCGGCCACGGCCAGGCGGTCGCATAGCTCGTTCTGCGGATGGCCATTGTGGCCGCGCACCCAGTGGAAGTGCACCTTGTGTTGGCGGTAGATCACCAGGAACCGCTTCCACAGGTCGGGGTTCTTGCGCTTGGCGAAGCCTTTGCGCTCCCAATCGAACACCCAGCCTTTCAGCACACTGTCCACCACGTATTTGCTGTCGCTCACCACCGTCACCTCTGTTCCCGGCCGCTTCAGGGCCTCCAGGGCGGCGATCACCGCCAGCAGCTCCATCCTGTTGTTGGTGGTGCGCCGGTAGCCTCCCCACAATTCACGCCGGTGCGCCCCGCTCTCCAGCACCACCCCGTAGCCACCCGGCCCCGGGTTGCCGCTCGCGGCGCCATCGGTGTAGGCCGTCACCTGCACGCTCATGCCCCCGGGAACAGGTACGTGATGTTGCCGGCGAAGAGCTTCACACTGATGGCCAGCAGGATCACTCCGAAGGCCTTGCGGATGACGATGAGCCCCACACGCCCCAGCAGCCGCTCGATGCGGGTGGTGAGGAAGAGCACCAGCAGCACGGGCACCATGTTCAGCACGATCGCGGCCAGGATGTTCACCGTGGCGTACTCGGCCCGAAGGGAC
>CAZUNW010000270.1:0-2971 GCA_964621425.1 uncultured Chryseobacterium sp.
GCCTCGTCGATGCCATGGGTGATGGCGTCGATCTTGGTGCTGAAGAAGTTGAACATGATGATGGCCACGCAGGAGCCGGTGATGCCGAAGGCTGTGTTGATAAGCGCTTCAGAGATACCGGTGGACAGGGCGGTGGCGTCGGGCGTGCCGGCGGTGGCCAGCGCGCTGAAGGCGCGGATCATCCCCAGCACCGTTCCGATCAGGCCCAGCAGCGTGCTGATGCTGGCACAGGTGCTCAGGATCACCAGGTTCTTGCTCAGCATGGGGAGCTCCAATGCAGTGGCCTCCTCCAACTCCTGCTTCACGGCCTGCAGGCGGGTCTCCTTGTCATGGCCGGTGTCACGCAGCACCAGCTCGTACTTCTTCAGGCCGCTGCGCATCACATTTGCCACGCTGCCCTGCTGCTCGTCGCAAACGGCAATGGCCTCGTCCACCTTGTCGTGGGACAGGTGCTGGCGCACACTGGCCAGGAAGGCCTCGATGCGGCCCTTGCCCTTGGCGCGGGCCAGGGTGATGAAACGCTCCACGGAGAAGATGATGATCAGCAGGTTCACGCTGATCAGGATGGGCACGATGAAACCACCCTTGTAAATGGTGCCATACAGCTTGCCCGGGTTCTCGGCGATGGGGTGACCCTTCACAGGGTCGCCGTTCTCGAAGTTGGCCGGGTCGCCCAGGACGAACATGTAGATCGCCACGCTGATGATCAGTACCAGGGGGAAGACGATGGCTACGAAGAGGCTCGAGCCTTTCCCGGTGGACGTTTCGTTGCTCATGAGAAGGTATCGGGTTTGCTGTTGGAAGCGTTGTTCGTTCCCGGGCGGAGGCGCCGGGGTCTCGGTTGGGTCGCAAACATAACAAGTCTGGCGGACCGCCCATGTTAACCCCATGTGACCACGAACGGTTCACTCCCGTGGCCACAACCCATCAACGCGGCGGGCGCCGCGATCCGTATGGGGCTCGGCGGGATGCGGGATGCAAGCGCCCGGGCTATCTTGGCCGCATGGGACAACGCACCGTGGCCGCGCAAACTGCCGGGCGCTCCACCCCCACCATCGACCAGGTGGGCATCGAGGAGCGCGTGGCCCGCATCAAGACCCGCAGCATCAAGAAGGAGACCAAGGGGCAGGGTATGAAGCTGGCCCTGAGCATGATCGACCTCACCACGCTGGAAGGCGCCGACACGCCCCACAAGGTGCAGCAGCTCTGCTACAAGGCCATGCACCCGCACGACCAGCTGCCGGGCCTGCCCACGGTGGCCGCGGTGTGCGTGTACCCCTCGCTGGTGAAGGTCGCGAAGAAGGCCCTCGGCGACAGCGGGGTGAAGGTGGCCAGCGTGAGCACCGCCTTCCCCAGCGGCCAGGCCCCGCGCAACGTGAAGATCGCCGACACGCGTTTCGCCGTGAACGAAGGTGCCGACGAGATCGACATGGTGATCAGCCGGGGTAAATTCCACAGCGGCGAATACGCATACGTCCACGACGAGATCGCGGCGATCAAGGAGGCCTGCGGTGATGCACGCCTGAAGGTGATCCTGGAGACCGGTGAGCTGGGCACCTACGACAAGGTGCGCCTGGCCAGCGACATCGCCATCGCCGCCGGCGCCGACTTCATCAAGACCAGCACCGGCAAGATCAATCCGGCCGCCACCATGGAGGTGACGCTCGTGATGCTGCACGCCATCCGTGACCACTACCTGAAGACCGGCCGGATGATCGCGATGAAGCCCGCCGGCGGCATCCGCAAGAGCAAGGAGGCCCTCCACTACCTGATGATGGTGAAGGAGGAGCTCGGCCCCGAGTGGCTCCATCCGCACTGGTTCCGCTTCGGCGCCAGCAGCCTGGCCAACGACATCCTGATGCAGCTGCAGAAGGAGGCCGACGGCCGCTACCAGAGCGCTGATTACTTCAGCAACGATTAAGAAGGACCCCGGACCATCATGGACCGCCTCACCATCACCCGCCCGGACGACTGGCACATCCACCTGCGCGATGGCGGGGCGCTGGCCACCACCGTGCCGCACGCTGCGCGCCACCTGGGCCGTGCCATCGTGATGCCCAACCTGAAGCCGCCCGTCACCACGGTGAAGGACGCCATCGCCTACCGGGAGCGCATCATGGCCGCCGTGCCCGCCGACAGCACGTTCCAGCCGTTGATGACGCTGTACCTCACGGACCGCACTTCGCCCGCGGAGATCGCGCTGGCGAAGGAGACCGGTGCGGTCACCGCTGTGAAGCTCTATCCCGCCGGCGCCACCACCAATTCCGATTCCGGTGTCACGTCATTGGAGCTGTGCTACCCGGCGTTGGAGGCCATGCAGCGGCACGACATCCCGCTGCTGATCCACGGGGAGGTCACCGATGCGGAGATCGACATCTTCGACCGGGAAAAGGTCTTCCTGGAGCGGCACCTGCGGCCGATCATCGAGCGCTTCCCGGAGCTGCGCATCGTGTTGGAGCACATCACCACGCGCGATGCCGTGCAGTTCGTGGAGGCCGCTTCGCCCAAGGTCGGTGCCACCATCACCGCGCACCACCTGCTGCTGGACCGCAACGACATGCTGGCCGGTGGCATCCGCCCGCACCTGTACTGCCTGCCCATCCTGAAGCGTGGCACGCACCGCGAGGCCTTGCTGGCGGCGGCCACCAGCGGCAACCCCAAGTACTTCCTGGGCACCGACAGCGCGCCCCATGCCCGGCCCACCAAGGAGACGGCCTGCGGCTGTGCGGGTGTGTACACGGCCCATGCATCGCTCGCGCTCTATGCCGAGGTGTTCGACCGTGCCGGCGCGCTGGACAAGCTGGAGGCCTTCGCCAGCTTCCACGGACCGGACCACTACAAGCTGCCGCGCAACACCGATCGCATCACGCTCACGCGCTGCGAGGTGCCCGTGCCCGCCAACTTCCCCTTCGACGGCGAGGAGCTGGTGCCCTTCCGCGCGGGAAGCACGGTGGGGTGGAGCGTGGAGGTG
>CAZUNW010000271.1:0-2961 GCA_964621425.1 uncultured Chryseobacterium sp.
ATCATCTCGCCCGCCACCATCAGGTACATGTCATCCGGCCGCTGGTCGTGCAGGTCGCGCCAGCCCTGCTGGCTCAGCGGCAGCAGGCGCTGGGGGGTGAGCGTGATGAATGCGTCGGCCTCGCGCCGGCTGGTGTCGCCGATGGCGCCCAGGTCAACACGCTCCACCACGTACCCGATCCGGTTGGCGTTCAGCCATCCACCCGGTGCGTCCGGTGCCCAGCGCAGGCGTACCACACTGCCGTCGTAATGGGCCCGCATGGCGATGTGCGCATAGTTGCGGCCGCGCTCCGCCCGGTACAGGGAGTCCTCACGTGCGATGGCCGTGCTGTCGGGCGCCTGAGCGAGCACCGTGATGTCAATACAGCACAGTGCCGCCGAAAGAAGAAGGAGGTGCTTCATAGCGCAGGGTGAAGGGTTTGGTCGACCGTGTGTTCCGCGAGGCTGGCATCGGCGTGCGGTACTGCATCACGATGGTGTAGTTGGCGTTGTAGTACACCGGGAACTCCCCGGTGGGCACCGGCAGGTTGCCGGTGTGCAGCAGGTAGGGTGCGGTGTACGTCTGGTTGATGATCTGGTCCATGTTCACCCGGTTCACCAGTGGGCCGTGCTGGATCAGCAGCAGGCGCAGGTTGGAGCCGTTGGTGCCTGCCGTGGAGCGTGCGCTGATGGTCGCAAGGCGCATCTCCAACTGGTCCTCCGAGGCGAACCGTCCGGCGCGGTAGAGGAAGCCGAAGGACGGCCAGGACAGCGCGGTGTTCGTGATGAGCGAGCCCAGACCCAACCCCGTGGACATGCCCGGCGACATGGTCATGCCGCCAAGTGATGGGCCGGTGTTGATGGAACCGAGGCCCGGTGCGTTGGTGATCATGGGGGTGGTGCTGGGCGGTGCAGCGGCCGATTCCGTCTCCGCATCGCTCACCGGATCGTCAACACGGCCGTTGTAGCTCACCACATCGGCGTCACGGTTGTACCAGAGCAGGCGGTGAGCCACCGGATAGGCGGGCAGGGTCACTGAATTACCCGGGAAGGTGTACTGCCGCTTGATGCGGTACTGGGTGTAGGGCGAATACATGAGCGCGTCCAGGTACCGGTAGTAGCTGTCGTTCCAGTCGTTGGAGAAGCTCACGAGGGGCGAGAGCTTTTGCACACCTGCCTTCCACACGCCATCGATGTCGAACACATCGAAGTGCTCGGTGGCATTGCCCCGCACATCCGCGTGGCGGAACTCGTCATAGCGGGAGGGCGTCCAGGCGTCCAGCGTGAGCGCGGTGAACTTCTCCTGCAGGGTGTTGAACCGGCTGGTGCGGAACTTGAAGCTGTACAGGAGGAAGTCGCCACCAGCCAGTTTAGACGCCTGCTGCACGTTGCCGCCGAGCAACTTCATCCGGGTGACGTCACCGTTCGCCGCAGTGAGCACCTGGACGAGCGGGGTATTGATCTGCGCAGCGGTGATGGACGAGTTCAGCGCAGGGGAAACGGCGCCGCCTGACACGCCGCCGATCTCCAGCACGGTGCCACCCCCGCTCGGGGTGAACTGCCGCCTGCGCAGCAGTTGCACGATGTACACGCGCTCCGGCTCCAGGGTGGGGACGGTGAGCGGGATCTCCCGGCCACTGGTGTACACGATGGGTGTCGTCTGCGCCTCGCCACCACCCAGCGGGATGAACTTCGCCACGTAGGTGTACTGCACCCCGTTGATGTTCGGCTGGAACAGGTACGGCATGCCAAGGGCCAGTTGCACACGCCCGCGGTTGTTCGACTCCTGCTGCATGAAATGGCGCTGGCGGTTCACCGGGTAGGTGTAGTCCACATTGCTCTCCGGTATCCTGTCCGGCGCCGCCCCTGTCGTGAATTCCTGGCTGAGCCTTTCGGACCAGATCGCCCCGGTCTCGGGGTTCACGAAATCCCTCCATGAATAGGGCGCGTATTCCTCCCGCACCCGCACGGTCACCTCCGTCCTATGGCGGGCGTAGGGCTTCATCACATCCGTGCGGTTCAGGTGGCTCGCCGTTCCGCGTTCGTCCAGGAATTCGTTCACGCCGGGAATGTTCTCCCCGGTTCCGAGGTTGCTCAGGGTGAAGCTGCTCACATAGGGCCGGAAACGGTACAGTTCCACGCTGCCGTCGCTGCGGATCACCTTGGGGATCTCAAGCACCTCCTGCAGCGGCAGGTTGTAGCTCGCCGTGGGCAGGTCGAAGATGGAGACGTTGGTCCCCTTCGGCCCCAGGTCCTCGATGAACCTGATCTGCCGCAGCGGATCGCCGGCGGCCATGAGCGTGCACTCCTGGCCTTCCTGGAACTGGAAGGACGCATTGCCGGTGATGGCGCCGCCCAGCACGCTGTAGTTGACCGCCGCTCGCCCGCGGAAGCCGCTCGGGTTCGGGAAATTGCCCTCCAGCAGCATGGCGGCGCTCATGTTCAGGATGGGGGCTCGGAACTTTTTGAAGAGCAGGTCCAATTGCACGCCGAGCTCACCCCAGAGGCCCGCATAGAACTGCCCCTGTGCGTACCATCCGTTATCGCCGGGTCGCCTGCCGGTCTCCACGCAGACCAGGGTTTCCGGAATATCGCTCAGCAGCAGGTCGAAGCCAAGGCAGATGCCGAATTTGGCATAGAGGATGGCGAGGCTGATGTCCATATCCATCTCGAATCCGGCGCCGAAGGCAAAGCCGCCGCCATTCTCCAAGGGCCCCACATCCCTTGCTCCGCCGATCCTGGCTGCCGTTTCGGCCTCCGTGCCCAATCCCCGCGAAGGATCGTTCAGCCCCAGTATTTCCATGATGCGTGCCGGTGGGTCGGGCAGGTCGAAGGGGATGCTGTCGTTCCCCGTCATGATGTAGTTGGTGATGCTCAGGATCGGTGCACCGTCCGGTGGACCCACCACGATACCGCCCGGATTGGTCGGGGTGCCCATGATGAAGTACCACTTGCCGGTGGCGCTCTCGGTGTGGAAGTTGGC
>CAZUNW010000272.1:0-2961 GCA_964621425.1 uncultured Chryseobacterium sp.
AAGCTGTCGCGGTTGAGGTAGTCCAGCCGGTCCACGTCGAGCTGGCTGCTCACCAGCTGGTGCAGGGCGTGTCGCGGATGCTGGTCGCGGAAGATGCGCAGGCCGGGCCCGAGCTCACCGCCCATGCCCGCGTTCAGGCGGTCCATCACCAGGGCGCTCACGTCCTCGTGACCGATGCCTTCGACGAGGCTGTGCTCCAGCGCATGGCTGAAGGGTCCGTGCCCCACGTCGTGAAGCAGGATGGCGATGGCCGCACCGAGCGCCTCCTCGTCGGAAATGGCATGTCCCTTGACCCGCAGCGTGTCGATGGCCTGGCCCATGAGGTGCATGGCCCCCAGCGCATGATGGAAGCGGGTGTGCAGCGCACCCGGGTACACCAGGTGGCCCATGCCAAGATACTTGATGTAGCGCAGCCGCTGGAACCACGGATGGTCGATGAGCCGGAGCACAAGGGTGTCCGGAACGGTGATGAACCCGTAGATGGGGTCGTTGAGGATCTTCCTGGCCACGTTGCGCGATGGGGGAAGGCGACCGCGCCTTACCTTCACGGGCCTAAAATAGCCGCCACAAGGCGCCCGACCGCACAATGAACGCGAACATCCTCTGGGCTGACGATGAGATCGACCTGCTCCGTCCCCATGTGATGTTCCTGGAGGAGAAGGGGTATGCGGTGGATACGGTGAACAATGGCCTCGATGCGGTGGAGCGGGTCAAGGCCCGCGAGTTCGACATTGTCTTCCTGGACGAGAACATGCCTGGGCTGAACGGCCTGGAGACGCTGGCACGGATCAAGGCGGTGCAGCCCCATGTGCCGGTGGTGATGATCACCAAGAGCGAGGAGGAACACATCATGGAGGAGGCGATCGGCGGCAAGATCAGCGACTACCTGATCAAGCCTGTGAACCCCAGCCAGATCCTGCTCGCGCTGAAGAAGCATCTGGACGGGCGGCGGCTGGTGAGCGAGAAGGTGACGAGCGCCTACCAGCAGGAGTTCCGCCAGCTGGGCATGCGCCTGGGCGACCGGCTGGGCACCGCCGAATGGAAGCAGCTCTACCAGGAGCTGGTGCGCTGGGAGCTCGAGCTGAGCGACAACGCGGACCCGGGCATGGCCGACATCCTGCGCAGCCAGTGGCGTGAGGCCAATGCGCGCTTCAGCCGTTTCGTCACCGACAACTACGCTGCGTGGGCGGGTGGTACGGGCAACGACCTGCCTCTGATGAGCCACCAGTTGTTCAAGGCCAAGGTGGCCCCGCACATCGATGAGCTTCGCGGGCCGCTCTTCATGGTGCTGATCGACAACCTGCGCCTGGATCAATGGCGCGTGCTGGAACCGATCATCAACGAGCATTTCCGCGTGGAGGAGCAGGACCTCTTCTTCAGCATCCTGCCCACCGCCACCCAGTACGCGCGCAACGCGCTGTTCGCCGGCATGATGCCCGGTGAGATCGAGAAGCGTTTTCCGGGCAAATGGATCTCCGAGGACGCAGAGGGCAGCAAGAACGCCCATGAGGCGGAGTTCCTGGCCGCCCAACTGCAGCGACTGGGCAAGGGTGTCAAGCACAGCTACCACAAGATCACTTCACTGGCCCAGGGGCGCCGACTTGCCGAGACGATGGACAACCTGGCCGGCAACGCGCTCAACGTCATCGTCTACAACTTCGTTGACATGCTGAGCCATGCGCGCAGCGAGATGGAGGTGATCAAGGAGCTTGCGGATGATGAGGCGGCTTACCGCAGCCTCACCAGGAGCTGGTTCGAGCACAGCCCGTTGCGCAGCATCCTGGAGGGCATTGCAGCCCGCAAGGGACGCCTGATCATCACCACGGATCACGGGACCATACGCGTGACCGAGCCCAGCAAGGTGGTGGGCGACCGCAACACCAACACCAACCTGCGCTACAAGCATGGTCGCAATCTCACCTACGAGGAGCGCGATGTGCTGGTGGTGAAGGAGCCGGCGAAGGTCTTCCTGCCCCGGGCGAACGTGAGCACCACGTACATCTTCGCCCGGGAGGACTTCTTCTTCGTCTACCCGAACAACTTCAACCAGTACGTCAACCAGTACCGGCACACCTTCCAGCACGGGGGCATTTCCATGGAGGAGATGCTCGTGCCGGTGGTGCTGCTCAATCCCCGCTGAACGATGAGCACGATCCTTGTCATGCAGCGCCCCGAGGAGGCACCGGATTTGGCAGCTGCCATGCTGCACGCCTGCCCGCAGCGCCGTGTGTTCGCCTTCCGGGGCGAGCTGGGCGCCGGGAAAACCACCTTTATCAAGGCCCTTTGTGCCGAGCTCGGCGTGGAGGATGAGGCCACAAGCCCCAGCTTCGCCCTGGTGAACGAGTACCGCAGCGGGCATCGCGGCCCGGTCTACCACTTCGACCTCTACCGCCTCCGCGACGCGGGTGAGCTGGATGGCATCGGTTTCGGGGAGTACATCGACAGCGGCAGTTACTGTTTCGTTGAATGGCCGGAGCTGGCCAAGGCGCAGCTGCCCGCTGATACGGTGCAGGTACGATTCGAGGTCACCGCGGACGGTACGCGTGCAATCCACCTGGACGCATGAGCACAAGCAGCGAACTGCTCAAGCAGTTGGCGCGCGAGGTGTCGCTCGTGCCCCAGGAGGAGGTGCTGGAGGTGGGCCGCCGCCGCCAGGACCTCTACATCGGCATCCCAAAGGAGACCAGCTTCCAGGAGCACCGCGTGCCCCTGACGCCCCAGAGCGTGGCCGTGCTGACCGGCCGGGGCCACCAGGTGGTGATCGAGCGGGACACCGGTCGTGCAGTCCAGTTCCAGGATAGCGACTACAGTGAGGCCGGTGCGCAGGTGGTGGACAGTGCCGAGGAGGTGTTCAAGGCCGACCTGATCCTCAAGGTGGCACCGCCCAGCCACCGCGAGATCGAGATGCTGCGCCACCGCCAGATCCTGATCAGCGCGCTGCAGCTCACCGTGCAGCCCAAG
>CAZUNW010000273.1:0-2960 GCA_964621425.1 uncultured Chryseobacterium sp.
ATCCGGGAACGGGGCCAAGCGATCAGGCTTTTCCGTGCGGTGCTTGCGCGACTGACGTGGCCTGGTGACCGCGGTTCAACTTGGCGCGGTCGGCTCCGTGCTGAAGGAGCACTCCATGTGGTTCACAGCCACTGCACGTCAGTAATGAGAGAAATACCTGTCCGCCTGCGAGGCCGTGCCTTCGATGAACGACCCTGTGAGGATGTGCGGTGAGATGGTGGGCAGGGCCGCACCCAGCCAACTGGTCGGTGGAGTGGTTTTGAGGTCAAGCTCACTTCCGTGACCGAACCGCCATTGGTCATACTGCTGCTGCGCTGGCAGGGTACCGCACAGGCCGACGATCAACACGACAAACAGGGCCCAAGGCCTACGAACGGAATGTGATCGACGCTCCCACGCCCCATCGGCTTCAGCATGCGCAGCATGACCCTTGCAAAGGAGATCAGTACGAGCGCGCATCCTGCTCGCGTAGCCTGGATCAAAACCCCGGCCAGCAAGGAATGCACCGTCGCGCCAGCAGCGCTCCGCGGCAATGTTGATGGGCCGCTCCGGTCCTCACTCCTTCACCACCTTCACCGTGCGTTTACCGATACGCAGCAGATGAACTCCAGGAGGGATGCCTGAAAGCGGAAGGGTGGTCGACCCTCCGTGCAACCGTCCATGCAGCAGCGTCCGACCGGTGGCATCAAGCAGGGAGAAATCCGCTCCGGCCGGCATATCGCCGAGCGCGATGAGGAGCATGTCGGATGCGGGGTTCGGTTGAACGCTCCATGCTGCGCCACCATTCTCCGTAACGGACGTGTTGGTCTGGTTGGGCTTGTAGGATTTGATGGTGCCGGCACCGGTCACCACCACCAACCCTCCCGGGGAGATGCTCATGCCGCCCGTGTTGATGTTCGGTGTCGCATCGGTCCACAGGGTCTGCAGGTCGGGGGTGAACACATGCAGGTCGTTCTCGCCGTTGCTCACGTAGACAAGGTCGTTGTCGGGCGAGGATGCACGCATCTGGAAGAGCAGGGGGTTCTGCGAGATCACGGCAGAGGTGTTGAGGATCGCACCCGTGGCCGGATCGAGCCGGATCACCTGGCCGTTGCTCGGGGCATAGAGGGTGCCGTCGGCACCAAGGCACATCTGGCTGAACGGCGCATAGCCCTGGACCGGGGTCTCCCAGAGCAGGGTGAGTTGCGTGCCATTATCGCTGAAGGCGGAGACGTTGTCGCCCAGCTTGTGGTAGAAAATGGTACCGGCGTCATCGACCACAATCGGGCAGTAGTTCTCGCCACCGCCCGGCTGGGTGTCGTTCACCGGGTGTGAATAGAGCCGCTGGCCGGTGGTCAGTTCGATCGCGGTGACCTGGGTCACACCGGCGATGCTCTCGGCCAGATAGCCCTTGTTGCCGTTCACGGTAAGCTCCGATGCCCCGATGTTCACGGGGCTTATCGGGCATTCCCAGATGAGGCTGCCGTCCGTACGGTCGATACGACGCATGTACCCCTGTGTAAGGCTCCAATCCCAGCCCTCGACGAACAGGTCGCCGTTGTCGGCGAAATTGGCGCTGCACGTGATGTGCGTGGAGATGGTCACGGGCGATGCCCAGTTCCGATCACCGGTCAGCGCATCGAGCGCGAACAAGGAATCCTCGAGGCTCTCGGTCAGCCGCATCACATACACCTGGCCGTCGCGGAACCCGATGGGCAATGAACGGCCCGTGCCGCCGGTCACCTCACGGCTCCACAGCAGCGCGCCCGAGGCCAGGTCGCGGCATTCCACGGGCGCCTGCGTAAGCGCGAGAAAGCGCATGGTGACGAACCGGCTCCCTTCGATATACACGGGGGCCCCGAACGCACCGGGAGAGGAGACCTGCCAGAGGAGGGTGTTCTGGTCGGGACCGATCACGTTCACATGGGCGGTACGTCCGGGATCACCACCTCCGTTGTTCCAGCCCGTGGGCTGGGCATGCAGCACCTGCATCAGCATGCAGGCTCCCATCGAAAGCAGATGCAACGGCCGCAGGCCTCGTGCGGGTCCCGCAAGGGTGGTTACCGGGGTGTTCATGGTACGTGCGTTCATCTGGTCGAAAGTAAATAATGCGGCCTTTCAGCCCAAGGGATGGACCCTTCCTCCACGAACACCCTACTGCCAGCCTGCCATTGCATGACCAACCACCCACTATCCCTTGCCTACGCGGGCCAACGCCTCCATCACATCCTGCCGTTGGACCGGGTAGCAGAACCTCCGGAGGGAATGGCCGCTGCCGACACTGTTGAAGCACTGCAGGGCTTCGTTGAAGCATGTTCTTGCCCGCGGCAGGGCACCCTGCCGCTCGTGGACCAGGCCGAGGTAGTAGTGGCTGTCCACGACGCGTGCATCCTCGGCGATCTCTCTCATGAAGGAGCTCTTCGCCCGTTCCAGATCACCCTGCACGAAGTACACCACGCCGAGTGCATGGTGGTCGTAGGATCCAGGTGGCACATCCGGGCGTTCCATGCACTGCTCGATGATCCGCGCGGCTTTTCCATGATCCCCAGGCTTGCAATAGGCCAGACCCAGCAGGATCATCATGTTCATTTCACCGCTCGGGTTGATCTGGACGTAGTTGCCGGCAAGGCCGTAGTAGGTCTCGAGGTCGGCGATGCATCGCTCGTGGACCTGGTATTCGAAGTATTAATACGCCCGATAGGGCAGGTAGTTCAGGGGCTCGAGTTCCACGGCGTTGTTCAGGATGGGCATCCCGAGGTGGGGCGGTCCCCGCTTGAAGTAGGGCACGCTCTTCTCGTAGTGCGCCCAAGCGAATCGCGGGCCGACGGCGGTTTGGTCAGGTACTTTCCCAGGTCACCACGGTCCAGCTCCCTTGGGCCGTGCCACGGCCTCCGGGTAGCCGCCGTGCAGCAGCCCCTCGCGCGGTGATCCCGTGATGGACAAGGGGTAGAGCAGCAGCACCGCCGCGCGACCCGCCATCG
>CAZUNW010000274.1:0-2917 GCA_964621425.1 uncultured Chryseobacterium sp.
TTGATCCAGGTGTCCACCCATTGCTGGGCCTCGTCCATCTTCAGGTACCAGTGCTGCGTGGGCTTCAGCACGGGCTTGGCGCCGCTGAGCGTGCTCCGCGGGTCCTTCAGGTCCTTGGGGCTGAGGGCACTGCCGCACTTCTCGCACTGGTCGCCGTAGGCATCGGGGTTGCCGCAGCTGGGGCAGGTGCCCATGATGTAGCGGTCGGCCAGGAACTGCTTCGCCTCGTCGTCGTAGTACTGCTGCTCCTCCTGCACGCTGAAGGCGCCGTTCTCCAATAGTTTCAGGAAAAAACCCTGCGAGGTCTCGCGGTGCAGCTCGCTGCTGGTGCGGTCGTAAATGTCGAAGTGGATGCCGAAGTCCTGGAAGGCCTGGCCCATCAGCGCATGGTACTTGTCCACGATGGCGCGGGGCGTGGTGCCCTCCTTCATGGCGCGGATGGTGATGGCCGCGCCGTGCTCGTCGCTGCCGCAGATGAAGAGCACCTCCTTGCCGCGCTGGCGCAGGCTGCGCACGCAGATGTCGGCGGGCAGGTAGGCCCCGGCGATGTGGCCGATGTGCAGCGGCCCATTGGCGTAGGGCAGCGCGGCGGTGATGGTGTGGCGGGCGATCTCCTTCACGGTCCGTGGCTTGGCCCGCGAAGGTACCGAAGGGCGTTGGGCGTCGATCTGTTTAACTATTAATTCATCAAGATGAACAAACCTGCTTTACCATTGTTTATCAGATGCTTGTGGTCAATATCCCTCCATGGCGGGATCCTTAACCCCAGGCTTCTCGATCACATTCACCAAATCCCCTGAACGATGAGCAGTGTCCTCCTGAACATTCTTCCGCTTGCGACCGATAATTACGTGGCCTTCACGTTCTTCATCGGTACCATGGCGATGATGGCCGCTTCGGTCTTTTTCTTCTTCGAGGTGGGAAACACCGATCCAAAATGGCGCACCTCGGTGCTGATCAGCGGATTGATCACCTTCATTGCGGCCGTGCACTATTACTACATGCGCGACTACAACCTGGCAACCGGAGAGTCGCCCGTGTTCTTCCGCTATGTGGACTGGTTACTCACCGTGCCCCTGATGTGCGTCGAGTTCTACCTGATCACCCGCAAGGCCGGGGCAAAGATCGATCTGCTGTGGAAGCTCATCGCGGCATCGGTAGTGATGCTGGTGACCGGCTACATCGGCGAGGCTATTTATGGTGCGGACGTCCAGAGCTGGATCTGGGGCTTCGTGAGCAGCATCGCCTATTTCTACATTGTATATCTGATCTGGTTCGGCGAGGTGGCCAAGCTGGCGGAGAAGGCCGGCGGCGCGGTCCGCAAGGCGAACACGACGCTGGCTTGGTTCGTGCTGGTGGGCTGGGCCATCTACCCCATCGGCTACATTGCAGGCACGGCCGGCGGCCTCTTCGGCATGCCCGTCCTCAGCGGCCTGTCGCTTGATGTGGTCTACAACATCGGTGATGCCATCAACAAGATCGGCTTCGGCTTGGTCATCTACGTGCTCGCTCAGAGCGAAAAGGCGCTGAAGGCCTGACCATCAAATGGTGAACGCCCACGGACCCTGGCCATGAGGTCCGTGGGCACCCACCTTGACAAGTGAATGAAGCTCATTCTCCTTCTTGTCGGATGCGCATTGCTGGTTTTACAGCAATTAGCGGGCATGTTCCACCCCGCCTTACAGCTCTTCATTTTCTTCGGAGGCATTGCGGTCCTGGGCGTTCCCCATGGTGCAGCTGACGTCCTTGTCGCAGCGCGGCGTGCGCAGGACAATGGCATGCGCTTCAGCGCCATAGGCTTCATCCTTGCCTATCTCGCCCGAATGCTGGCCTTCGCCCTCATCCTGTTCCACTTCCCCATTCTTGGAGCCACTTTATTCGTCCTCTTCTCCGCATATCATTTCGGCGAGACGGACCTCGCCGGGCTGCGTACCGACCGGTTCCTTGGGCAGTGCGTGGCCCTGAGCTATGGTCTGGTGATCTTGGGCATCGTTCTGCTGGGTCATGCCGATGAGGTGCGGCCCGTGCTTGATATGCTGCATCCAACGGCCAACCAGCGTGTGTGGATCGATCGTGTGCTCAATGCCCGCTTGTTGTTGCTTGGCAGCGTATTGGTGTTCTTCTTCGCGAGCGCGTTCAGCTACTTCCTAGTCCACCCGGTCCGAGGTTCGGAAGGGGGTGACCTGATCGCCCGGTTGGCGGTGCTCACCCTGCTGCTGCACTTCATGCCCCTGCTGTTGGGCTTCACCTTCTATTTCGTCATCTGGCATTCGCTGCTTTCCCTTTTGGACATCCTTCGGTTCCTGCAGCGTGGCGGGATCAACAGCCTTCGTTCAATCCTTCAGCGGATGGCCGTGTACAGTGCTGCGGCGCTGGCCGGCATCGTGATGCTTGCGCTTTGCGGCAGCTTCTTCGCCAGCGCACAGGCGCTGGTGGTCGCTGTCATCCTGGGATTGGCCGTTCTGACCGCCCCGCACCTGGGCGTCATGCACGCCATGTACGGCCAATTGCGGAGCAACGCCTGATCCTCCCCCCATCCGCTCCACCACCCGAAGCAAGCGCTCATTGTTGGCACGAAGCTCGGCCAGGTGGGCCTCGCAGGGTTCGGTGACAACGCTGTTCGGCCACTTTTCCGATCGACGGAAGGCGCGCTCTTCGCCGCACTCTCCCCACCTTCGCAACCTCATGCCCGCGCTCATCCCACCAGCCCTCCGACCCGGCGACACCATCGCCATCGTGCCCACGGCACGCGCCATCACCGTGGAGGAACTGCGCGATGGCATCGCTCTCGCCGAGCGCTGGGGCCTGCAGGTGAAGCTGGGCGCAGGCATCGGCCGCAAGCACTTCCAGCAGGCGGGCACCGCCGAACAGCGCGCCGCCGATCTGCAGACGGCGCTCGATGACCCCAGCGTCCGCG
>CAZUNW010000275.1:0-2894 GCA_964621425.1 uncultured Chryseobacterium sp.
CCAGCATCACGAGCGCGTCCGTCGCAAGACGGCGCCACCAACCGAGTGACGACACCACGGTGGTGAACAAGGATGCGGACCAGGTGAGGTCAAAAATGTCGGACAACCGCACATACCCCCTATCCGCCGGAACCCGCGAGGGCCTCCGTGATGCTTCCGTACGCACGGCACGCATCACCGACCCGCCCCGCAAGGCAACGGCACCGATGCAGGCTTCCGGCCCATGGGCGGGAGTTGGCCGCGCGTACGCCCCAAACGCGCGAACCAATTCCACACACCCATGCATCATTCCCCAGCCGCGGTAACCGGAGCCCACCGCACCTCCACCCTCTTCACCTCCGAGTCCGTCACCGAGGGTCATCCCGACAAGGTGGCCGACAGCATCGCCGACGCGGTGCTCGACGCCTACCTCGCGCAAGACCCTGGTGCGCGCGTGGCCTGCGAGGTGCTCTGCAAGAAGGACCACGTGGTGCTCGCCGGCGAGGTGGACGCACCGCTGCGCATCGACCACGCCGCCGTGGCGCGCGAGGCCATCCGACGCATCGGCTACACCGACCCGGCCACGGACTTCAACGCGGACGGCGTCACCATCATCGACCTCATCGGCAAACAGTCCAGCAACATCAGCGAAGGCATCCTCGCGCAGGGCGAACTGGGCGCGGGCGACCAGGGGCTCGTGTTCGGCTACGCCACCGATGAGACGCCGGGGCTGATGCCGCTGCCCATCGTGCTGGCGCACACGCTCACCGCCGCGCTCGCGCACGAACGCCACAGCGGCAACGCACCCTGGCTGCGGCCGGATGGCAAGGCGCAGGTGACCGTGCGCTACAACGGCATCACGCCCGAGGCGGTGGACACCGTGGTGGTGAGCACCCAGCATGCCGGTGACAAGCCCGTGCGGGAGGTGCAGCAATGGCTGCGCGAGGAGTTCATCCCGCGCGTGCTCGGACCCTGGTGGCATCCGGGCATCACCGTGCACGCCAACCCTGCCGGTGCCTTCGTACAGGGCGGTCCCGAGGCGGACTGCGGCGTAACTGGCCGCAAGATCATCGTGGACACCTACGGCGGCATGGCGCGCCATGGCGGCGGCGCCTTCAGTGGCAAGGACGGCACCAAGGTGGACCGCAGCGCGGCCTATTTCGCGCGCTTCGTGGCGCGGCAGATCGTGCGGCGCGGCATCGCGAAGCGCGCCGAACTGCAGGTGTGCTACGCCATCGGCGTGGCGCAACCGGTGGCCGTGCGCGTGGAAACCTTCGGCACCGGCGACCAGGCCGCCGCCGAGCACCTCGCGCGCAGCTTCGACCACCGCCCCGCGGCCATCATCGCGCAGCTCGGCCTGCAGGCACCGCTCTACCGCAGCAGCACCAACTACGGGCACTTCGGCAAGGCCGGCCTGCCGTGGGAGAATTGATCGCGCATCAACCATCGAACAACCGAACAACGACCATGGAACACGACATGCTTCCGATGAACGCCGCACCGCAGCGCACCCCGCCGCTCATCCCCACCACCGGTCCCGGCGAAAGGCCGCTGGGCAGCTACCTCGCGCACATCGGCGTGCAGGGCTACGGCGATGTGGAACCCATCATCCTCGCCGCCATCATCAGTGGCGATCCGCTGCTGCTGGTGGGCCGCGCCGGCACTGGCAAGACCTACCTGCTCAACAGCCTCAGCGAGGTGCTGGGCCTGGAGCACCGCCACTACAACGCCAGCCTCATCACCTTCGATGACCTGGTGGGCTTCCCCATGCCCGACGAGACCGGTTCCAGCGTGCGCTACCTGCAGACGCCGGCCACCATCTGGGGCGCGGGCTCGGTGCTGGTGGACGAGATCAACCGCTGCAAGCCCGAACACCAGAACCGCTTCTTCAGCCTGGTGCACGAGCGGCGCATCCAGGGCATGCCCCTGCACGACCTGCGCTACCGCTGGGCCGCCATGAACCCCGCCGAGGCCGGTGACGGCGAGGCCTACGCGGGCTGCGAGCCGCTGGATCCCGCACTGGCCGACCGCTTCGCCTTCGTGGTGACCGTGAAGGACTGGAATGCGCTTACGGAGCAGGAGCAACGGGCCGTGGCCGACCCGCGTGGCGAGGGCCTCATCTCCAATGACCAGGGCAGCCTGCTGGCCTACGCCGCCGCGCGCATACCGCTGCTGCAGGCACTGGTGCAGGATCCGCCTGCGCACGTCACGGCCTACTGCTGCGCGGTGGCCACCGAGCTGAACGAGGCCGGCGTGCGCATCTCGCCGCGGCGCGTGCGCCAGCTGGTGCGCAACCACCTCGCGTTGATCGCCGCCGGTTGCACCTGGGGTGAGGAGAGCCTGTGGCTCACGCTGAAGTGGAGCCTGCCGCAGCGCGCCGGCAGCACACCCGACGAGGGCCTCCTGCGCGCCGCGCACCGCCAGGCCTGGAACGCTTGCGGGCACGACCCGCGCGAACTGTGGCTGCACGCCTTCCACCGCGCAGACCTGCCCGAAAAAGCGCGCATGCTGCTGCAGGCGCCCGATCCCGACCTGGGCACGGTGGCGGTGAACACCCTGCTGGCCTCCCTGGACAAGCCGCGGAGCGCCGCCTTCGCCCTCGCGGTGCTGCCAGCGCTGATGCAGCAGGCCTTGCCGGCCGTGGGCACCGAGGGGCTGAACGACCTGGCGGAGGTGTACGGCCCGTTCATCCAGGTGGAAGGGAAGCACAACTGGAAGGACCCGAATGGTGGGGAATGGCCGATAAAGGAAGGCGTGGCGCCCATGCTGCAGAGAGCGATGGACCTGCCCGCACTGAAGGACAAGCGCCGCCGCAAGCCCTTCCTGCATTTGGTGAGCGGCCTCATCCTGGCCAAGCAGCACCTGTCCGATGATGAACTCGCCGCGCTGGAACAGGAGTTCCATGCGTGCAGGAC
>CAZUNW010000276.1:0-2890 GCA_964621425.1 uncultured Chryseobacterium sp.
CTCGACTACACCGTGACCGCCGCCGATGTGGCCGCCGGCATCATCACCATCCCCTTCGCCTCGCCCTACACGCTGCCGACCGGCGCGTACTACGCCGGGGTTGAGCTGTTCAGCAACGGCGGCGCCGCTGATGTGGCCGTGGTGGATGACGCCACCGTGCCCCAGCCCAGCACTGCCGCCCTCATCAACCTGCAGGGCACCCAGCCTGGTACCTACACGAACGGCAATGCCTTCGCGATCCGCCTGGCCATGGACCCCACCATCGGCGTGAGCGAGGTGAACGGCCCCGAGTTCAGCATGTTCCCGAACCCGACCAACGACGGTCTGGTGCAGGTGATCACCGCAAACACGGAGAACCACACCTTCGACGTGCTCAACAGCCTGGGCCAGCAGCTCCAGTCCGGCCGCTTCACCGGCCGCACCACGGTGGACCTGAGTGCGTATGCCAGCGGTATGTACACCATCCGCGTGAGCAACGCCACCGGCACCACCACCCGCCTGGTGAACCGCCAGTAAGGGAGATCGACCTGATGGGAAAGCCCCCGGCGCATGCCGGGGGCTTTTTCGTTGCCGGCGGTCCTAGCTTCGCGGCATGACCCGTTGGGACCTTTCCGGCCGACGCGCCCTGGTGACGGGCGGCACACGCGGCATCGGCGCAGCCACCGTGCAGGAACTGCGCACCCTGGGTGCGGATGTGCTCTGCGTAGCCCGCACCGCCAATGGCCATGCGGACTGCCTCACCGCCGACGTCACCATCACGGCGGACCATGCACGCATCGCCCACGCCGTGCAGGAGCGCTGGGGCGCCCTGGACCTCTTGGTCAACAACGCGGGAATGAACATCCGCAGCCCCTGGTCCCAGCTGGACGAGGCTGGACAGGCGATCGTGATGGCCACCAACCTGCTGGGGCCGGCCATGCTGCTGCGCGCGCTTCACCCCTTGCTGGCCAAGGGTGCCCGACCGGCGGTGGTGAACGTGGCCAGCGTGGCGGCCTTCGTGGACGTGGGCAGTGGTGCTGGCTACGCCACGGCCAAGGCGGGACTGGTCCAACTCACCCGCAGCCTGGCGGTGGAATGGGCGGCGGACGGCATCCGGGTGAACGCCGTGGCGCCCTGGTACATCCGCACCCCGCTCACCGAACCTGTGCTTTCACAGCCGGAGCGCCTGGAGCGCATCCTGGCCCGCACCCCCCTGAAACGGGTAGGCACGCCCGAGGAGGTGGCCGCCGCCATCGCCTTTCTCTGCATGGACAAGGCCGCCTTCATCACCGGGCATTGCCTGACGACCGATGGCGGTTTCCTGTCCCAGGGACTGTAGCACGGCCATATCCATGAAAAAGCCCCGCCGCAGCGGGGCCTTCCCATGTGCGCGAAAAGCGCTTCACTGCTTCTGCATCCACTCCTCGATGCGGGCCTTGTTCATCTTCACGTAGCCCTGGTCGCCATCCTTCTGCGCCAGAGCCATGCTCTCGTTGGCCGAGGCCACGGCCTCCTTGTATTTGCCGTTTGCGGCCTGGCAGAGCGCCAGGGTATGCAGGATCCAGTACTGGCGATCCATGGAGGCAGCCTTCTGGGCCCAGCCGAGCGCATCCTGCAGCATGACGCCCTTTTCCACGCAATAGCGGGCGCTGCGGTTGTAGTTGCCCGCCTTCAGGTCGGCCTTGGCCATGGTGGCCTTGATGTTGGCCAGGGCCTTCTCGGTGGCATCCGCTTGGATGATGAATCCAGCGCGCAGGTTCTCCCAGCGCACATCCACCCGGGCCTTGTCGTCCTTCACCTCATCGAGGCCGATGGTGAGGGTCTCGGTGAACTCACAGCCTAGGGCAGGCGACTTCCACGAAGTCAGGTCCTCCTCGGCCTTGTAGCCATCGGTGCCATGGAGTTCGATGTTGCGGTTCAGGTGGAACACCCACGTCTCCTTGCCGGGGACGGCGAAGAGGCTGTAGGTACCTGCAGGGACGGTGGCCCCTTCGATCACGACAGGCCCGTCGAAGGTGACGAGGGTCGCCTTGTTCGCCCCCAGGCGCCACAGTTCACCCATGGGCACCAGGTCGCCGAATACCTGCCTGCCGCGCACGCTGGGCCGGCTGTACTCGATGGTGACATTGGTGAGGCCCACCACCTGTTCCACACGGCCCTTGGGGCTTGGCTGGGGCAGGTCCTGGGCGCTCAAAAGCAGCGGCAGTGCGGCCGCCAGCAGGGTCATGGTACGTTTCATGATGGGGTTCGTAGGGGTACGAAGGTACGTGTGGGCGGCTGCCACCGGCGGCCGCCGTGCAGCATGGCGGACCAGAGGGGGTCAGGCGACCTTGAGCTGGCTCATGCGCGACCGGTCGAACTTCTCGCGCGCATAGGTAAGCGTGATGCGGAGCTCCGCAGGGCGTACATGGCATCGGTCATGATGGCCTCGCAGATGCTGCGCAGGCCGCGGGCGCCAAGCCGGTATTCGATGGCCTTCTCCACGATGAAGTCGAGGACCTTCTTGTCGAAGGTGAGCTTCACCTTGTCCATGTCGAACAGCTTGACGTACTGCTTGATCAGGGCGTTCTTGGGCTCGGTGAGGATGCGCCGCAGGCTGTCCTTGTCCAGCGGATCCAGATAGGTGAGCACCGGGAACCGACCGATGAGCTCGGGGATCAGGCCGTAGGTGCGCAGATCGAGCGGGCTGACATACTGCAGCAGGTGCTCGTCGTTCACCCGGGCGCTGTCGCGGCTGGCGCTGTAGCCCACGGCGGAACTCTTCACGCGGCGCGCGATCATCTTGGCGATGCCATCGAAGGCGCCTCCACAGGCGGTGGTGGTCGCAAGGCCGTAGGTGGTGGCGGTGGCCGCGGCGGCGGCGCCGACTTCCCGTCCGACCCGAACGACGAAATTCCGTTTTGATCGCCCG
>CAZUNW010000277.1:0-2881 GCA_964621425.1 uncultured Chryseobacterium sp.
ATCTGGCCCGTGTAGCTGGGGTCGGAGAAGATCTCCTGGTACCCGGTCATACCGGTGTTGAAGCAGATCTCCCCTGCGGCGGTGCCCATCGCGCCGATGGCGCGGCCTTCGAAGACGGTGCCGTCCGCGAGCACCAGAATGGCCTTGGGGCGTTGGCTGACCAACATCGGAGGCCAAAGATACCCTGCGCGCCCTTCGCAGGCCTTACCAGTTGTCCACAGCCTGTGGGATCCCTTCAGGGCAGCTGCTCCAGCCGGACGGTGGTGGGAGTGACCCCCCCGATCGTCACCAGCACCTGGTCGCGGTCGTTCCGCACCCCCGTGTATTTGACGAGGCCGTCCAGGTTGATGTCCGCCTGCAGGTACCCGCTGCTCACGGCCGTGGGCGGAGTTCCGCCGATCGAGACCAGGATGGCATCGCGGTCGTTGGCGGCACCCACGTAGCTCACCTTGCCATCGAGGCTCACGTTGCCCGTCCAGAGGGTGCGCAGGGCGCCGCGCACGCGCCGCGCGTCCGTGCCGTAGCAGGGTGTGGCCGCGCTGCGCAGGTCCAGCGCCCGCTGGGTGGTGCCCAGGTCCAGCGTGGTGGCCGTCATCACCCCGAGGTGGTTTCGGTGGCGCAGGGCCACGTAGGCGAACCGTTCCGGAACGGTGACCAACAGGGGCGACACCCCGTCCAGCGACACCACCTGTCCGTTGCGTTGCACCAGGGCGGGCACGCGCTCCAGCAGCACCTCCGGGTCCCCGGCATCGCGGAGTTCAACCAGCACCCAGTCAACCACGGCCTCCGGACCGCTGTTGTTCAACGCACCCGGCGTGAGCATGGCCCCCTGGCCTGTTGTGGGCGTCAGACCCAGTGCCGAAAAGGGCTCGGCGTCGGGTATGAGTCCCTGCGTGCGCAATTCGTCACGCATCCAGCCCAGCAGGGGCTCGAAGGGACCGTCCAGCAGCACATCGATGTCCAGCTCCACCTCGTGCGGCAGAACGGTCACCGGAATGCTCGCGCAGGTCACCGTGCCCGCCGCGTTGGTCACCTGGAGCTCGGCAACGAAGCTTCCCGGGCCGGTGAAGGTGTGCGCCACCGCGGCACCTGTGGAAGCGGGCGTTCCGTCGGACCAGCTCCAGGTGTAGCTGGGTGTGCCGCCCAGCGGGTCCAGCGCCTGTGCGGTGAACTGCACGGCGAGTGCCGGGCCTGTGCCCAGGGTCACATCGGCCCCCGCGCTCACGCATTGGGGGGTAAGCGCGGGGGTGTAGGAGATGCGCTTGATGGCACCGATGTACACAGGCAGGTCGTAGTACGAAAGGTAGAACAGGTCGCCGCCCGGACCTTCCAGCAGCTGGGTGCAGAAGTTGGGCTGCGTGCCGCCGTATTGGGTCGTGTCCATGAAGGTGCCCTGCGCCACCACGGTTCCCTGCGCGTCGAACTGCGCCCATTTCAGCCAACCGCGGATGAAGTCGCTGTAGAAGTAGCGCCCGTTCCACACGGCGGGATAGTCCGCCCCGCGGTAGGTGACCCCGCCCGTGATCGCGGCGCCGAGTCCCAGGTGCGGGTAGGTGATCACCGGGTCGGTGAAGTCGGGATCGTCGCAGGAACCGTTGGGCAGGCGGCCCTGCTCCCCGCAGAGCGGCCAGCCGAAGTTGGCGCCGGGAGCGGCCAGGTGCACGTCCTCCCAGGCGAGCGCGTGGTTGTTGGCGCCCACGGTCCCGATCAGGAATCGCCCGGTGGTGGTGTCAAGGTGCCCGCGGAACGGGTTGCGAAGTCCGCTGCAGTAAACCGTTTTCAATCCGCCGCTGGCGTTGAAGGGACCGGGTGTGGCGTCGTAGTAGGGGTTGTCAGGAGGGGCGGTACCATCCCAGCGGAACCGATGCACCTTGCCGAATGCGCTGGCGGGGTCCTGGGCGTTCGTCGGCGCGTAATCATCGCCCACGGCAAGCAGGATGGTGGTGTCCGGAAGGAAGGCGAGCGCCCCGCCCGTGTGGCAGCAGCCGGTGTAGGTGGGCGTCTCCCAGATCACCGTTTCGCTGGAGGGCAGGGCGGAACTGCCCAGGTGCCGGAAGGTGGAGAGCCTGTTGCGGAAGGTGGAGGTGGAGCGGTAGATGAACACGGAGGAGTCCGTGGCGAAGTAGGGGCTCACCCACATGCCCACCAAGCCATGCTCGGCGGTGTTGTCCACGGGGATCACCATGTAGGCGGTGAGCGTCGCCTGGCCCTGGCCCACCGGAGTGGTGGTGATGCGGATGAAACCGTCCTTCTGGGCCACGAGCAGCCGCCCGTCGGGCAGGAAGGCCGCGCATGTGGGCGAGTTGATGCCGCTCACGATGGTGTTCACCGTGAAATCGGGCGGTTGGGCCGCGGCCGCCAGGGTGAGCGAGACGGCCAGTGAAAGAAGCAGGGTGCGGCGGGCGGGCATGGTGATGGATACGGGATGCAAATCTACCCCCGCGAAGGGGCCTCTGGCAAGGCCTTGGAACGACGAACGGCGCCCTGCGGGGCGCCGTTCGAAAGGGGACGGTCGGAAGGCTACTCGGCCTTGGCACCACCTTCGGCGGCGGGGGCGTCGGCCGCCTTCTTGGCTGTACGGCTGCGGCGTGTCTTCTTCACTTCGGCGCCGGCGGGCTTCTCCTTGGTGTACACCGTGTTGAAGTCCACCAGTTCGATCATGGCCATTTCGCTGGCGTCACCCAGCCGGTTGCCCAGCTTGATGATGCGGGTGTACCCTCCCGGGCGCTCGGCCACCTTTGGGGCCACATCGCGGAACAGCGCGGCCACGGCCTCTTTGTTCTGCAGGTAGGTGAACACCATGCGGCGGCTGTGCATGCTGTCGTCCTTGCTCCGCGTGATGATGGGCTCCACGTAGCGGCGCAGGGCGCGCGCCTTGGCC
>CAZUNW010000278.1:0-2866 GCA_964621425.1 uncultured Chryseobacterium sp.
TCGAAGATCATGCGGTCGAGGATGCCGTCCACGAAGCGTTGCAGGGCTTCGGTGGCCAGTCCGTGCCGTGCGGCGATGGCGGCGAGGTGCCGGGCGTGCTTCTCGGCCTGGAAGCGGGTGTAGCCTTCGCGGATGGCGGTCTCGCTCAGGCCCTCGCCCGCTTGGAGCGTGCCGATGTATTCGGCGATGTCGTCGCGCTCGTGGATGAACTTGGCATCGGCGCTAATGAGGCCGATGAGTTCCTCGCGGGTCATCTTCGCCTTGCCTGGCCCCTTGGCCGAGTAGCGGGCGATGAGGCCCATGATGTAGTCGTAATCGATGACGGCGGAGGCGAAGAGGACGAACTCGAAGTCGATCTGGTCCACGGGGTTGTCCGGGGTGTCGCCGTTGCCGCCGATCTTGCCCTGCTGCTCCTTGAGCTTCTTGGCCGTCTCAAGGTATTGGCCCCGGAAGCCGCGCAAGGTGTCCTCCGGCAGCACCTGATGGATGGTGGCCTTGTTGTCCTCGGTGAGGTCGGTGTATTGGTCGAGCTGTGTCTTGAGGCGTTGGACTTCCTTGAAGTGGGTGATGAAGGCGGCCTTGGCGGCATCGCCCTTCAGGTTCGCCACGTCGGAGGGCGTGCAGTCGAGGCCTTGCGACTTCATGAAGCTGTCGAGCTTCTGCACGGCGGTCTCCAGCTTCTCGATGACCACCGGAGCCTTGTCCACGAGCCAGATTTCCCGCGCCTGTTCGGCAGTCTTTTCGCCGCTGAACAGGGCGATGGCGGCATCCACCGCATCCTGCTGCTGACGGAAGTCGAGGATGTTGCCGTAAGGCTTGGTGCCGTTGAGCACGCGGTTCGTGCGCGAGAAGGCCTGGATCAAGCCGTGGTGCTTGAGGTTCTTGTCGACGTAGAGCGTGTTCAGGAACTTGGAATCAAAGCCGGTGAGCAACATGTCCACCACGATGGTGATGTCGATCTTCTGCGCCGAGGGGTGGTCGGCGTTCGGCCACTGCTGGTTTTTGATGCGTGTCTGAACGTCCTGGTAGTAGAGGTCGAACTCGCTGAGCCGGTGATTGGTGCCGTAGCGGGCGTTGTAGTCGGCGAGGATGCCCTTGAGTGCGGCCTTCTTGCCCTCGGGGTCTTCCTGGTTGTCGGCCTGCTCCTGGGGCAGGTCTTCCTGGATTTGCTTCACATCCGGATCTCCCTCGGCCGGTGGTGAGAACACGCAGGCGATGTTCAGCGGCTGGAAGGCGGGATCGGCGGCCTGTTTCTCCGCCTGCATCGTCTTGAACAGTGTGTGGTATTCGATGGCGTCATTGATGGACGCGGTGGCGAGGATGGCGTTGAAGCGGCGTCCGCCGGTGGCCGCATCGTGCTTGGAGAGGATGGCCTCGATGACGGCGCGCTTGGCGATGGCCTCACCGGGCTTGGGCGGGTTCTTCCCCTCGGGCTTGAAGTAGTCGATGTGGAAGCGCAGGACGTTCCCGTCCTCGATGGCGTGCGTGATGGTGTAGGCGTGGAGCTGCTTCTGGAACAGATCCGACGTGGTGCGCATCGAGGCGGTGGTGTCCTCGATCTTCTGGAGGGAGGCGTTGGCCTCGAAGATGGGCGTTCCGGTGAACCCGAAAAGCTGGGCCCGAGGGAAGAACTCCTTGATGGCCTTGTGGTTCTCCCCGAACTGCGAGCGGTGGCATTCGTCGAAGATGAGGACCATGCGCTTGTCGCTCAGCGGGGCCAGCATCTCCTTGTAGGTGGGCTGGTCGTTCTTCTTGCGCTGCTGGTTGCGCTTGCTGGTTTCATCCAGTGCGAGGCCGAGCTTCTGGATGGTGGTGACGATGACCTTGTCGGCGTAGTCCTCGGACAGCAGGCGGCGGACGAGGGCGGCCGTGTTGGTGTTTTCCTCGACACAGCCTTCCTGGAACTTGTTGAACTCCTCGCGGGTCTGGCGGTCGAGGTCCTTGCGGTCCACCACGAAGACGCACTTGTGGATGTGGTCATTTTCCTTGAGCAGGGTGGAGGCCTTGAACGAGGTGAGCGTCTTGCCGCTGCCGGTGGTGTGCCAGATGAAGCCGTTGCCGTTGTCGTCCTCGATGCACTTCACCAGGTGCTGGACGGCATAGACCTGATAGGGCCGCATGATCATGAGCTTCTGCTCACCGGCGAGCAGCACCATGTAGCGGCTGATGGTGCGGCCGAGGTCGCACTTCTTCAGGAAGCGGTCGGCGAACTCCTCGAGATGGGTGATCTTGCGGTTGGCCTCGTCGGCAAACTCATAGACAGGCAGGAAACGCTCATCGGCATTGAAGGCGAAATGCCGGGTGTTGTTGTTTGCGAAGTAATACGTGCGGTCGCGATTGCTCACGACGAAGAGCTGCATGAAGCAGAGCAGCGTCTTGGTGTAGCCGTTGCCGGGGTCGTTCTTGTACTCGACGATTTGCTCCATCGCCCGGCGGGGATTCACGCCCAGGGTCTTCAGCTCAATTTGCACACAGGGCACACCATTGATAAGGAGCAGCACATCGTACCGGTGGTGGCTGTTGTCCGTGTTGATCCGGAGCTGATTGACGACCTCGAAGTGGTTTTTGCACCAGTCCTTGAGGTTGACCAAGGTGTAGTTCAGCGGGGTGCCGTCATCGCGGCTGAAGGCATTGATGCTGCGCAGGGTCTTGGACGCCGCGAAGACATCCGGGGAGACGATCTCGTCGAGCAGGCGTGTGAACTCGGCGTCCGTGAGGCGCACGCGGTTCAGGGCTTCGAACTTCTCTCGGAAATTTTGCTCCAGCGAGGCTCGGTCTGAAATGTCGCGCCGGTACGTGTACTTGAGCCCTTGGAGCTTGCCGATGAACCCGTATTCGATGGTGTCCTCCCTGAGGACAGAACCTG
>CAZUNW010000279.1:0-1391 GCA_964621425.1 uncultured Chryseobacterium sp.
GTGATCCATTACGACCTGCCCGGCGAGGCGGAGAGCTACACCCACCGCAGCGGTCGAACCGCCCGGGCGGGACGCACCGGCATCTCCCTCAGCATCCTCGGTGTGCGCGATCTCCCCAAGGTGCGCCAGCTCGAGCGGATGCTCAAGACCCACTTCACCTTCGTGCGTGTGCCCGGCGGTGCGGACATCGGCATGGCCCAGTTGCGGGCCTTCCTGCGCCGGTTGAAGGAGGCCGATGGGGAGCACGAAGCCTTGGGCGACCTGCTCCCGCTTGCCCAGGAGGAACTGAAGGACCTGGACCGCGAAGCCCTGCTGCAGCGCTTCATGAGCGTCACCTTCTCCCGCATCCTGGACCAGTTCCGCGAGGCCTACGACCTCAATGTGGACATGAGCCGCAAGGACCACAGCGCACGCCCAGACCGGCAGAGCTCAAAGGAGCGCTTCGCCACGGGACGGCAGCTCTTCATCAACCTGGGCAGCGCGGACGGGTTCGACAAGGGGCGCATGCTGGGCTACATCTGCGGGGTCAGCGGCATCGGTGGGGAGCATATCGGCCGCATGCTGATCAAGGACGTGTACTCCTTCATCGATATCGAACCGGCCTGGTTCGACCAGGTGTTCAACGCGTTCAAGGGCGCCGACCACCGCGGCCGGAAGGTGCGGGTGGATGAGGCCCAGGGCGGACAGGGTCGCGGCGAGAGGCCGAGGCACAATGACGGTCCCCGTGATGCCCCGCGTGCTCGTCCACCCTACCGCTCCAAGGGCAACTACCCGCCGAAGGGGCAGGGGAAGCGCAAATGGTGAGGCATGGCGCCCGTGCTCACAGCGGCCAGCTGACCGCCACGATCACCTCGTTGCGACGGGCCACCAGCTGCCAGGGCGGGTCGTAGCCAAGGAAACGGACAGGGCCCAGGACCTGCATCCCGGACGCACCCACCTGGGCGAGCAGCTCGGCGCTTCTCGAGGCAATGCCCTCGTCCGAGGCGAAACCACCGAAGCGCAGCACAGCCACGGTCTCGGCGGCCATCTTCTCCAGCCGCACGGAAGGGTCCCGGGGCATGGGCAGACTTTCCCAGGAAAGGCCCTCCGGCATGATGAAGCGCATCCGCGCACTGTCCGCGCCCATCTCCATGTGCACAGGTGCGGTCATGGCGATCGAGCGGCCCTCGTTGTTGCCGCCGAAGATGTATCCGGCCAGGCTCCGGAATCCATCGTTCGCCACCGCGCGATAGGTGCTGCCAGGTCGAACCACCACCGCGGAGAGGGCCTCGGGGTAGTGCCGTACCTCCATGTCACCGAAGGTGGCGACCACCTCATAGGGCTGCTGGGGCGTACCCTTGGTGTTGACGGTGGTCCAGGCTTGTGCCACGATGAAGAGCACCACGAGACCG
>CAZUNW010000279.1:1401-2848 GCA_964621425.1 uncultured Chryseobacterium sp.
ACGAGGATGTACATGAGCTTTCGCATGGTGCAATAAGAACAACCGGCGCGGGCGGTGGTTCACGAAGGAGCGCTTCAAGCGCCGGGCACCAGCTTCGGGAGCGAGGCCAGCAGGGCATCCAGCAGGGCGCCCGCATCCGGTGCCGCCGTTACGCGGGTGTCGCCGTGCAGGAAGCCATCGCGCTCCATACGGGCCATCTGCTCCAACAGGCCGTCGTAGAACCCGTTCAAGTTCAACAGGCCCATCGGCTTGGCATGCAGGCCCAGCTGTCGCCAGGTGAGGAGTTCGAACAGTTCGTCCATGGTGCCGAACCCCCCAGGCAGCGCGATCACCGCCTGGCTCCGCGCGTGCATCACCATTTTTCGCTCATGCATGGTGTCGACGAGGACGAGCTCGGTGATGCCGTGATGCGCCTCCTCCGCCTTTTCCATGAACCGGGGGATCACGCCCGTCACCGTACCACCCGCCTTCATCGCCGCGTCCGCCACGATGCCCATCAGGCCGATATGGCCGCCACCATAGACAACCCCGACCCCGCGGTCCGCGAGCAGGGTACCGACCTCACGGGCACACGCCGCATACAACGGATCACGGCCGGTGCCTGCACCACAGAAGACGGCGATATGCAGCATGGCCCAAAGTAAACGGGTGCCGGTCAATGCGCCCGCCTGAAGAGCAGGAAGGCCCCACCCCCCGGCGCCAGCGGCAACCGCAGCGTACGCGGCGGTGCGCCTGCTGCATGCCGCGACGCGGTATGCGCATACCGATCCGGTGCCGTTTCCCAATGTGCATCCGGCGCATCGGTGATGCGGTCCACCTGCCAGGCCGCCGACGGGTCCAGGAAGTCCAGCGGCAGCTCAACGGTGAACGACCGCTCGTTGGTGATGGCCCCCACGGCCCAATCGCCATTGGCCGAGCGGCGCGCCACCACCACATGCTCCCCCACCGCCGCCGCGAGCACACGCGTCTCCACCACATCCGGCTCCCATGCGCCGAAGAGCGGCAGCGCGGGGTGGCCCGCGTAATTGGAAAAAACGTCGGCGGCCATCTGCAGCGGGCTGTACAGCACCACCCACAGCGCCAGCTGGTGCGCCACCGTGCTGTGCACCCTGCAAACCATGCCGGACTTCTCCTGCCCGTTCCACGGCACATGCGGGCCGCGCTTCGCGAAGGTCGCGTCCACGATGCCGGGCGTGTAGTCCATGGGGCCGGCCAGCCCGCGCGTGAAGGGCAGCAGCGCCGCATGCCCTGGCGGGTTGCCTGCGCTCCACGCCTCCCACTCCTGGCCGCGCACGCCCTCGCCGGTCATCAGGTTGGGCCAGGTGCGGCACAGGCCCGTGGGCTTGATGCACTCGTGCACATCGAGCATGATGCCGTATCGCGCGGCGAGCTCCGTCACGCGCTGGAAGTGGCGCACCATGTACTGCCCGAAATGGTGCTCGCCGGC
>CAZUNW010000280.1:0-1651 GCA_964621425.1 uncultured Chryseobacterium sp.
GGGCTCAACCGCTACCTGCGTGCCTACTGCGCGGCCAACGGGCACGAACTGGTGGCCACCTTCACATGGAACTCCGCATCGATCTACAACTTCGCCTATGCGGATACCGTGCTGAAGGCCCTGGAGGCCTACCGGCCCACCTTCGTGGTTTTTGTGATCGGGCTCAATGAGTTGTACGCACGCGACCTGGCCAAGCGCCGCGCAGCGGCCGAGGCCTTCGAGCTTCGTCTGGCGGGCATTCCGCACATGTGGATCGGGCCGGCCAACTTCACCCAGGACCACGGGCTTAACGAAGTGTACCAGGAGGTCGCCGGGACGGATGCCTATTTCATGACGCGCGGCATGGACCTGCCCCGGGGTGGCGATGGACGTCACCCCAGCGGCCAGGGCTATTCCATCGGGATGGACAGTGTGGCCACCTGGATGGCGGAACGGCCGCAGCTGGCCTTGTTCAGGCAGCGACCCACGGGACGGGAGCGCATGGGACGCACAGGACGCATCTCGTTGAACGCCTCACGCTACAAGGGCTACTGAGGCATGGTGGACCCCATCTACCGTGCCCTTCAACAGCTCCGGGAGTCCTGGATGGGCTGGTCGGCCACGGACCCTTGGTTCTTCACGGCCTACTCCTTCCTGGCCGCCTTCGGGCTGTTCCTTCTCCTGCTGCCGCTTTTCCAAGGTCAGCGCCGCCTCCGCCAGGCCTATGTCATCGCCTTCAGCCTCTATTTCTATTACCGGTCCAGCGGGCCCTTCCTGCTGATCTTCCTGCTCGTGGTTGTGAGCGACTTTCTGTTCGCACATGCCATCGCCCGCCAGCAGGGGGCACGCCGCAAATGGTTGCTCGCTCTGGCGATCGGCTTCAGCGCCTCCTTCCTCCTCTGGTTCAAATACGCCGCCTTCATCGCAGGCAACCTCAATCTGCTTTTCGGTACGGACATGCGCGTGGGCGACCTGTTCCTGCCCATCGGCATCTCGTTCTACACCTTCCAGTCCATCAGCTATCTGGTGGACGTGCACAAACGCACGGTCACGCCGTCACGCGACCTGCTCGACTACACCTTCTACATGACCTTCTTCCCGCACCTGGTGGCCGGTCCCATTGTCCGTGCGCGTGATTTCCTGCCCCAGCTGCAGCGCCCCCTGGCGCCGGACCGCGCGCTGGTGTCGGAGGCACTAACCCGCATCGCCACCGGCCTGGCCAAGAAGCTTCTGCTTGCCGACCACCTGGGCCGTTACGTGGACCTTGTGCATGCCGGTCCCGCCGGCTTTTCCGGCGGGGAGAACCTGCTCTCCATATACGCCTACACCTTTCAGATCTATTTCGATTTCTCCGGGTATTCGGACATCGCCATCGGCATGGCCCTGCTGCTGGGCTACCGGCTCTGCGAGAACTTCCAGGCCCCGTACACGTCCACGGACATCACGCGTTTCTGGCGCTCCTGGCACATCTCGCTCAGCGAATGGCTGCGCGACCACATTTACATCCCCCTCGGCGGCAACCGCAAGGGGGGCTTGCCGGCGGCGCTCTTCGTGCTGGTCACCATGCTATTCGGAGGACTCTGGCACGGGGCGGACTGGCGGTTCGTGGTGTGGGGTGGGCTGCATGGGGTCGCCCTGGTGGTGCACAAGGCGTGGTCGCGCTCAACCAGCA
>CAZUNW010000280.1:1661-2809 GCA_964621425.1 uncultured Chryseobacterium sp.
GTATGCATCCCGCCATCGGCGCGTTCATCACCTTCCATTTCGTGGCCGGTTGCTGGGTCTTCTTCCGCGCATCCTCGTTCAACGCCGCCTTCGACAGCCTGCGGCAGGTGGCCCTCCATACCCGCTTGATGGACCTTCAGGGCTCCTGGGTGTCACGCCCGGAACTGGTGGTCCTGCTGCTGGTGTCCGCCGGGCTCGTCTTTATGCCCAAGTCATGGAGGGAACGATCATTCCTCGCGCTGCGCCGCATGCCCATTGCACTGTGGCCCCTTGTGCTGCTTGCCCTGTTGCAGCTCGCGGTGCAATTCCATGACCACCAGGTGCAACCCTTCATCTACTTTCAGTTCTGATGAGGCATGCGTGGTGGCTTCCCGTGCTGCTTGCGAACGTCCTGCTCGGGCAGACACGGCCGGAGCCCATGCACTGGCTGCGCTCCACCACAGCGCTAGACTCGGCTCTGGTGCGCATGGCCCGTTCCACGCACTTCGCGGTGGTCCACTTCGGCGACAGCCATGTTCAGGGCGGACGCTTCACGGGCGAGGTAAGACGCGGCCTACAGGCCCGTTTTGGCGGGAAGGGCAGGGGGGTGCTCTTTCCCTACGGCCGTGCCCGCAGCTTCGATCCGGCCGGGTATGCCTCGGAGGCCGTGGGGGAGTGGGCCTCACTGAACGTGGTGGCCACACCGCCCCCGGGGGACCTTGGCCTCATGGGCTACGTGCTGCAAGGCGACGCGCCAACGGCTGGGCTGCGCATCAGCTGGAAGGAGGAGCTGGTCGCCACGGGTAGCCGGAGCCTGCACGTCTGGCATGGCTGTGGTCCCATGGTCCCCCGTCCACTGGTGGATGGGGCGCCGGGTAGCGCTGCGCGACCTTGTCGCCCAGGCGGATGGACGGTCAGCTCGTGGACGCTGCCTGCCGGGGCCAGCGGGTTCCATCTCACCCTGGAGGGCCGTGGAAGGTGGGCCCTGCACGGGTTCGAGCTCATCGATGGGCCCATGGACGGCGTTCGATACCATGCAGCGGGGGTGGTGGGTGCCCAGTTCACCCAGCTGGCCGCGCAGCAGGCCCTTGTGCTGGAGCAGTTGGCCGAGCTGGAACCCGGCGCCGTGGTCTTCTCCTACGGCACCAACGAGGCGTACGCCAGGGACC
>CAZUNW010000281.1:0-214 GCA_964621425.1 uncultured Chryseobacterium sp.
CTTCTGCAGCACGGAGCGCGTGGTGTCCGTGGAAAGGGTGTCGAGCCCCACGTAGTTCCCATAGACGATGGAGTCCGTGAAGCAGTCGTACACCCCGTATTCGAAGTCCTCGCCGATGCCGCGCCGCTTGAACTCTTTTTTCAGCAGGGCCTCCAGCAGGTAGGGGTGCAGGGTGTCATTGATCGTAACGGCGAAGTAGTTCGGGCGCTCCTGC
>CAZUNW010000281.1:224-2805 GCA_964621425.1 uncultured Chryseobacterium sp.
GAAGAGGTCAGAGGTGTCCTTGTTGATCGACAGGATCTGCTCGGTGACGTCCGTGAGCGCGATCACCACCCGGTCGTTGAACTGCTTGTCCAGCTGCACCTGCTGTTGGTGCTGCAGTGTCATCTGGTCCCGCTGCAGCCGGAACGCCCTGTCCAGCCAGAGGATCTGGATGAGCACCACACCCACCACGCTCAACGTGGCAAGGGTCACCAGGGTGGCCAGTCCGCGGCGCTTCATGCTACCGACAATGTTACATGTTCACGAACTTGGCACGCGATCCATTAACGATCCTTCGATCCGTGGTGAACCCCGTCCTATTCCGTTGGTCGCTGGCCGGGCTGCTGGTCACGGTGCTCGCGGGCATGGGGCTTGACCTGATGGAGGTGGATGCCGCGCAGTATGCCGCCATGGCCAGCGAGCTGCTCGATCGCGGAGCGTGGACCCACCTGTACTTCCGTGGTTCGGACTATCTGGACAAGCCCCCGTTGCTCTTCTGGAGCGCGATGGCCTCACATGCGTTGTTCGGTGTATCGGATTGGAGCTACCGCCTGCCTTCGGTCCTCTCGGCCTTCCTCGGCCTGTTCGCCCTTTACCGGTTCACAGAGCTCCACCACGGGACTGATGCGGCCCGCCGCGCGGTGGCCGTAATGGGCTGCAGCGCGGCGTTCCTGCTCATGACCAACGATGTGCGCACGGATACGCTCCTGACCGCCGCGGTCATCTGCACCATCTGGACGGGTTCGGTCTGGATGGAGCAGCGGCGCTGGTGGGCCCTGATCGCATGCGGGGTCTCCCTGGGGGCCGGGCTGCTGGCCAAGGGACCCATCGCCGCCGTGGCCCCAGGCCTTGCATTCGGCATGGATGCCCTCTGGCGCAGGCGCTGGGAACGCTTGGTGGACCCCGCATGGCTGCTGGTCCTGGTCATCGCTGTCGCGATGATGCTGCCCATGTTCATTGGTCTTCATGAGCAGCACGGCCTGCATGGCATCCGCTTCTTCCTCTGGGAGCAGAGCTTCGGGCGCATCACCGGGGAGAATCGCTGGAAGGATGATTCCACGCCATTGTATTTCCTGCACGAGTTGCCCTGGCTGCTGCTACCATGGACCATATTCCTCTTTCGTGGATCGATCCGCGGGTTCCGCGGGATCTCAGCGCACGGGGAACGTATCACCCTGCTGGGTGCTTGCGCCGTGTTCGCGGCCCTATCCCTGTCGCGGTTCAAGCTTCCCCATTACCTGTATGTCACATTGCCGCTATTCGCCGTGGTCGCCGCCCGCGGTATGGAACAGGCGCCTCGGATATGGTGGCGTATCCACCTTGTCCTGCTCCTCCTATTGCTGCTCGCTGCCGCCGCCATCGCCGGATGGTCCTTCAGCTCTGCGATGGGCTTGGCTTTCGCCCTTGGATGCGCGGTGCTGGCGGCCTCCCTTTTTCGCCTATGGGGAAAGGGTGCGCCGGATGCCGTGATAGCGGCCACCTGCTACACCATGGTCACTGTGGGCCTGACCATGAACCTCCACGTTTATCCAGCCCTCCTTCGCTTCCAGGCGAACGCGCAGGCCGGGCGCTGGGCAGCGAACAACCAGCTCGATGCGGCCCATTTCTACGGGCTTCAGGTTGCCGGTACCTCGCTTGACCGCTACGCGGGCTTCCACGTCCATTGGCTGAGCAATATCGAGGAGGCTTCCACCATCATCCGTCCCGGTGTTCATATTTACACGGACGTTGCGCATGAGGAAGCGCTCAAGCGGGCCGGGTACCGGCCTGTGCGTGTTGCCTCCTGGATGAACACCAGCGTACAGTTGGTGGGCCTCGACTTTCTGGTCCCGGAGCGCCGGATGAACAGCCTGAAGGAACACGTGATGTTGCGGTTCTGACCCAAATTTTGGGTGCCCGTGAACCAAGGGTATGTTGTATTGTTTAAGGTTTGTTCCAAAACCCTAAACACCTGTCCCCCAGACAGGCAAACCATTCCCTAACTCGACCATGGTTCACGTGCAAACCCATGGGCAAGCGCTGCCTCGAACGCGGCTGCTTGGCCGGACATCCCTGGCGGCAGCGCTCGCGCTTTTCGCCTTTCCGTCATTCGCCCAGTCGTATTGCCCAAGCGACGGCGGTACCGGGAACCTGTTCAATATCCAACGCGTCCAATACGCGGGCATCGACAACACCACCGGCGACAACAACGGATACGCCGATCTCACCGCGCTGACAGCGTCCACGAGCCAGGGATCGTCAAGCCCGATCACGTTGAACGGCAACGGCTTGTTCTTCCTTCAGCGCCGCTGGCGTGTATGGGTGGATTGGGACCGGAACGGCACCTTTGGCGCTGGTGAACTGGCCTTCCAGGGTTCTGGATTCGGTCAGGTCAGCGGTTCCATTTCTGTACCCTCTAATGCGCTGGTGGGCAACACCCGGATGCGGGTGAGCATGAGCTCATTGGTCTATCAGGGCCCCTGCTCCAACTTCTCTCTGGGCGAGGTGGAGGATTACACGGTGAACGTGTCGGCCTCCTGCACCGCCCTTGCCGGCACGCTGAGCGGTGGTGGCAGCATCTGCGGCAATGGTGATGCGGTGACGC
>CAZUNW010000282.1:0-2767 GCA_964621425.1 uncultured Chryseobacterium sp.
ACAGGGTGGCGTGTTCGCCCTGGCCAACCTGCGCGGCGGTGGCGAATACGGCGAGGACTGGCACAAGGCCGGCATGAAGGACAAGAAGCAGAACGTGTTCGACGACTTCATTGCTGCGGCCGAACACCTGATCGCGGAGAAGTGGACGGACACCCCGCACCTGGGCGTGAACGGCGGCAGCAATGGCGGCCTGCTTGTTGGAGCGGTGATGACCCAGCGTCCCGACCTGTTCGGCGTATGCTTCCCCGAAGTGGGCGTGCTGGACATGCTGCGCTTCCAGAAGTTCACCGCCGGCTTCGGCTGGACGCCCGAGTACGGCAACGCCGAGAACAGCCCGGAGGAGTTCGCCTACCGGAAGGCCTACAGCCCGCTGCACAACGTGAAGCCCGCGAAATACCCGGCCACCCTGGTGATGACCGCCGATCACGATGACCGCGTGGTGCCGGCGCACAGCTTCAAATTCATCAGCACCCTGCAGCCCGCACAGCAGGGCGATGCGCCGGTGCTGATCCGTGTGCAGACCCAGGCCGGCCACGGGGCGGGCATGCCCACGCACATGATCATCGACCAGCAGGCGGACAAGTGGGCGTTCTTCTTCCAGAGCATGGGGGTTACGCCCACCTTCGGCAACTGACCGGAGACCTCCGGTGCACGGCAAGGCCCTGGTGAAGACCGGGGCCTTGTCGCTGATGGCGTGCACCGGGCGCGGCTGCCCGGGTGGTGCGCGTGCACCGATCCCGGCCATCGTGGATCTCCGCAGCGCCCGCGTGACCCCGGGTGCTCCACCTCCACGGCAAGGGCCATTGACGGCGTTGAGCAGAGGCAACCATGAAAAGCAACCCTCATCGCATGGCGGCCGGCACACGGATGATGGAACGCGCCTGACACCCATCAGCGGTGGCGGCGGCACAGGTCATGACCGAGCCGCCAGGCAGGCCCTTCCTTCGTCCACAGCATCACACACCACCCGATCAACCACGACCATCCATGGACCTGAGCGGCATCATCGCACGGCTGCGCTCGCATCCCGGCGAACCGAGCATCACCATCACCACCAATGCAGCCCACACCTACATGGACGCCGGCCTGGTCCGTGAGCACCTGAAGGGGCTCCAGCACGCAGCGGAGCAGCTCATCCGCGGCCATTACGACAAGCGCATCGCACAGCCGGTCATCGAACGGTCCAGGCGGCTGGTACAGGACGTGCACACGGTGAACGGCATGCCCGGGCTGGCAATGTTCGTGAACGCGGAGATCGCCGAGGCGGTGCACCTGCCCTTCCTGGTAAGCGAGGGAGTGACGGTGGGCAGTTCCTTCCACATGCGCGACCTGCTACGCACGGGCCTCGAGAGCACCACCTACCATGTGCTCGTGCTGAGCCGCGACCTCGCACGCCTCTACCAGGCAGCGGACGACCAGTTCGTGCGGGAGGTGCGCAACCCCTTCCCCCTGCGGAACAGGCACCATACCACCGATGCGATGCAGTTGACCACCGCACGCGGACGTGACAACCAGGAACGGCGCTTCAACCACGAAGTGCATGAAGCCGTTCGGAACGCCGTGGGCAAGAGCGGTCCGGTCGTGCTCGCCTGCGTGGTGGAGCGGCAGGGCGCCTTCCTGAACACCGTGGGCCATGACCCGCTGTACCAGGGCCACCTTCACGGCAACTTCGAGCACACCTTCCCCGAGGAGGTGATAACCAGGGCCTGGCAGCTGGTGAACGCCAGCCGCGTGCAACGGCAGCTGGACGAGCTGGAAAGGGCGTCGAACGGGCCCGTGTCCCGCTTCACCACCGCCGTGGAGGACGTATGGGCCGCGGTCACCATTGGCAGGGGCCAGGTGCTGTTCGTGGAACGCGACAGGCAACAGGCAGCCCTCCTGGAGGATGACCAGATCCAGCTGCTGCCGGAGGGTGCGGACCACCAGCCGGGGTTCGACCTAGTGGACCAGATCATCGAGGAACAACTGGCCCATGGCGGACAGGTGCGCATGTTGCCGAACGGCTCCATGCACCGCTACAAGGGACTGGCGTTGAAGCTCCGTTACGGTTGAGCACCGCGACATGGCCCGGGGGACGTGTGCGGGCAGGGGCAGGCAAGCCCCACCGGCCGCAAGCGGTGCACAACCGCGTGGAGGTGGCGGTGCGCAACGTAAGCGCGCTGTTCAACTCCATGGACCCCTCGCCCTTCCACGAGAAGGACCTGGACGACGATGCCGAGGAGTTCATCGTGAGCTGGGCGCGCGAGCATCCACTGGATACGCCACTCACCCTGCGCATCCACCTGGAGGAATGGCCGGCACAGGATCCCTCGCGCACGGTGCGCGAAGGCGTGCACCACTACTTCGCCTACCGCGGCAAGCTGATCGAGCACGACTTCCGCCAGCTGATGCGGCAGGCACGCACCAGCCTGCTGATCGGCCTCGGCTTCCTGGCGGCCTGCCTCTTCGCAAGCAGCTACTTCCTGGCCGATGTGCACGGCACGCTCGGGACCATCCTGCGCGAGGGGCTCACCATCGCGGGCTGGGTGGCGATGTGGCGCCCCATGCAACTCTACCTCTACGAATGGTGGCCCCTGCAGAGAAGAAGCCGCCTCTACGCCAAGCTGAGCCGCATTCCCGTGGAGGTGGTGCCCAAGCGCGGTTAACACGGAACGCACCCCGCATGAGCGACAAGAGCGGAAAGCCCGCAAGCGCGGAGGAACGACAGGCGCGGACATGGAGCGGAAAGCAAGACGACGCTCCTCTGGTTCCGGCACCAGCGCGTCGC
>CAZUNW010000283.1:0-670 GCA_964621425.1 uncultured Chryseobacterium sp.
AACCTGGCACTCAGCCTGCACGCGGCCAACGATGCGAAACGCGACCGCATCATGCCCATCAACGAACAGAACTCCCTCGGCGAACTGAAGGAGGCGCTGCGCTACTACACCCGTGTCACACGCCAGCTGGTGACCTTCGAATACATCCTGTTGCGCGGCTTCAACGATTCACTGGCCGATGCACAGGAGCTGGTGAAATACGCCAGCGACGTGCACGCGAAGGTGAACCTCATCGAATACAACCCCATCGATGCGGGTGGCTTCGGGCGCACGGACACCCGGGATGCCGAGGCTTTCCAGCAATACCTTGACAGGAAGGGCATCATCGCACGGATCCGCCGCAGCCGCGGGCGCGACATAGACGCCGCCTGCGGGCAACTGGCCAACAAGAACGAACCGGCGCTCAAGGAGGGCGAACAGGCACTGAAACAGCCCCCGGGGCTCAAAAGCCCAGGCCCACCTTGAGGCCCAGGAACAGGGCGGGTACGATGTCGCTCTTCTCCGTCACCTCGTAGGACCAGATATCGGTGCTGGCGCTGAGGTCTATGGTCTCCTTCACGATGCTCATGTTGCGGTTGCGGAGGGCTAGGCCGCCGTACAGGTCGAAGAGCCAGTTGCTGCTGGCGCTGAGGAGCTGGTACCCCAGGTAGACCCGCACATCGTTGTAGAT
>CAZUNW010000283.1:680-2749 GCA_964621425.1 uncultured Chryseobacterium sp.
GTGGCAGGCGCTTGGCCCGACACTACGCTGGAGCTTGAACCGTTGAAAGCAAAAGCAGCCTGCAGATTCGGATCAAGAGCGCTGGACACACCGGACATGTCGGCTGCGATTTCAGCGACGGTGCGCACATCGCTGTAGATGCGCTCATCGCGGCTCTTGAGGGTGACGAAGGTGCCATCGTCGTTCTTGTGCCGGATGTCCTTGACGTATTCCACGTGGGCCAGCGTCAGCTGGGTGTACATCCCCTGCGGCTCCAGGTCGTCCACATGGTACCAGCGCACCCCCAGGTGGTAGGTGGGCTTGGCAATGATGTTGGTGCCCGCGCCGTAATCGTCGGCGTCGTTCTCGCCGATGCTGCCCGTGAGGTAATTGCGCCATGTGAAGCCCAACCCGAGCTCCAGGCTGAGGCGGTGGGAAAGCGCACGCTCGTAGTAGAGGGGGATCTCCCCCTTGATGAAGAGAAGCGGATTCAACTTCAGCGCGTTCTTCACGCACTTCACCGTATCCCATTTGGCGGCCACCATGTCGCGGTAGAGCACGACGTGCTTCTTCGCTCCGTCCTGGTCGTCCTGCGCCAGCGCGGGGCCTGCCATCGTCAACAGGATGGTCGCAAGGGCTGCGCAGCGGAAGAATGGGCCGGACATGGCACACGAATATATGCCGTTGCCATGCGCAAGGCCCGCAGGGCCCCCATCTTTGCCGGGTCCCACGCCCATGCCCACGCTCGAGGAGGTCCAGCAGCCCATCGCCGCAGAAATGCGTGTCTTCGAGGAGCGCTTCCGCGAGGCGATGCGCAGCAGGGTGGCCCTGCTGGACCGCGTGATGCACTACATCGTCCGGCGGAAGGGCAAGCAGATGCGACCCATGTTCACGCTGCTGAGCGCGCGGCAATTCGGGCCCGTGAACGACCAGGGGTTCGTGGCGGCAAGCCTCATCGAGCTGCTGCACACGGCCACGCTCGTGCATGATGACGTGGTGGACGGCAGCCCCCTCCGACGCGGCTTCTTCAGCATCAACGCCCTGTGGAAGAACAAGATCGCCGTGCTGGTGGGCGACTACCTGCTCAGCCGCGGTCTGCTGCTGGCGGTGGACCAGCGCCAGTTCGAGCTGCTGGGAATCGTGAGCCGGGCCGTGCGCGAAATGAGCGAAGGGGAGCTCCTGCAGCTAGAGAAGGCGCGCTCCCTCAACTTCAGCGAGGAGGTGTACTTCGATATCATCCGCCAGAAGACCGCCAGCCTCATCGCGGCCTGCTGCGCGAGCGGCGCAGCCGCGGGTGGCGCGGCGCCCGGCGACATCGAGCGCATGCGCCGGTTCGGCGAGCTGGCCGGCATCGCCTTCCAGATCAAGGACGACCTGTTCGACTACCCCGCAGCTGGAGGGGAAAGCGCACGCACGGGCAAGCCCACGGGGCTGGACATCAAGGAACGGAAGCTCACCCTGCCCCTCATCCACGCCCTCACCCGGGTACCGAAGGAGGATCGCCGGTGGATGGTGCGCACGGTGAAGGCGCGCCGCCAGGACCCCGCCGAGGTGGAACGGCTGGTGCGGCGCGTGGTTGAGGTGGGCGGCGTGGACCATGCCCGCCGCCGCATGCTGGAGCACCGCGACCAGGCCCTCGCCATGCTCCATACCCTGCCCGAAACCCCCGCGCGCCGGTCCCTGGAGGGGCTGGTGCAGCTCACCGTGGACCGCGACAAATGACCCACCTGCGAACCCGCCGCCTCCTTCAGGCCCTGATGCTGGGATGCACGCTCATCGCCGGTTGCGGCACACCCGGCACCGCCCCCGGGGCGGAGGCCCCCGCTGCCCCGGCCATGGTGGCCGATACACTGAACGGACCCCAGGTCCTGCACCTGCCGGACGGGTCCACCCTGAAGGGCAGCCTGCGCGAAGGGGTGCGACAGGGCATCTGGCGCAGCTTCAGCCCCGAAGGCCGCTTGTTGAGCCAGACCGAATACCGCGATGGGCGGCCGCATGGACCGGTGGTGGTGTTCCACCCCAACGGCGCGGTGCGCTACCTGGGCCAGCACCGGGACGGAGTGCGCACCGGCGAATGGCGCTTCCACGAC
>CAZUNW010000284.1:0-2742 GCA_964621425.1 uncultured Chryseobacterium sp.
CTGGCGGCGGGACAAGAAGGCGGAGGATGCGGATTCACTGGACGCCTTGAAGCGGTTGGCATCAGTGCGTCTCCAAGACTCACCCACCACCTAACTTGGCACACCAAGTCATCACCATGCGCGTTCCATACCTGCCTGCCCTGCTGATCCTCGCAATGCCTGCCACCGCGCAGGTGAACGGCACCATCGTGCACGACGGCATCACCCGCAACCACATCACCTATGTGCCATCTGGCTACATCCCGGGAACCCCGATGCCATTGGTGTTCGTCATGCATGGCTTCACCCAGAGCGCCGAGGCCATGATGAACCTGACCGGCTTCAACGCACTTGCGGAACAGGAAGGCTTCATCGTGGCTTACCCCAACGGCGTGAACAACGGATGGAACACCAGTTCCCCCTTCCCCGGCGGCAGCACGGCCGATGACGTGGGTTACATCGGCGCCCTGCGTGACACCCTCATCACGCAGCTCAGCATCGACACCACCCGCATCTACGCCACGGGCTTTTCCGCCGGCGGCTACATGAGCCACAAGCTGGGTTGCGAAAGCCCCAAGTGCTTCGCGGCCATTGCCTCCGTATCAGGCACCATCAACAACGGCGATGTTGCCGGTTGCGCGCCACAGCATACACCGGGCGTGATGCAGATCCATGGCACCGGCGACTTCATTGTGAGTTACGGCGGAAGCATCTTCAGCGGGCTGGGCGTGCAGGCTGTGCTGGACCTGTGGACCGGCGATCTGGACTGCGTCACCCCGGCCGTCATCACACCGTTCAATTCAACCGTGGAACAGCAGGTGTACAGCCCGTGCAACGGCGGGGCCAGCGTGGTGCACTACAAGATCGACGGCGGAGGACATGCGTGGCCCACGGGTGCCGCGTTCAACGCCACCAACATCATCTGGGACTTCTTCCAGGACTTCACATGCGGCAGCGTCACCACTGCGCTGCCCGATCGACCAGCGCCGCCCTTCACCGCGTGGCCTGTCCCGGCTTCCGATGCGGTAGTGCTAGAGGGCCTTACGTCGCCGGCGTCATTCCTGCTAGCGGACGCCATGGGCCGCACGGTGCGCACCGGTCAGCTCACCAGCGATCGTGCGTTGCTCCCGCTCCATGGGCTTGCTCCGGGCACCTACGTGGTACGCCTGCTGGATGGCAGCGGCCGCAGCGTGCGCGTGGTGAAGGCGTGAACCGCCCCAAGCGGCCCCGCCTGCTCAGTGCTGCGCGATGAAGTCGTTGAAGGCCTGCATCGCCACCGGGCTGTTGAAGAGCGATTGGTGGCCCAGGCCGGGCAGTTCCAGGAAGGTGCGGTCCTGGCAGTCGGTGCAGGCCTCCAGCTGCTGGCGGAAGGTGGGCCAGGAGTACATCTGGATCGGCGAGTCATCCAGCCCCTGCACGAAGAGGATATCGGAAAGGTGGCCGCTGGTGAAGCTCAGCAAGGAGCGCTGCATGTAGGCCTCCGGCGCATCCTGCGTTGATCCGTAGGTCTCGTAAAGCAGCGTGCACACCGCGCCCGGCGCCAGCTGCCCATCCTCCTCCAGCCCGCAACGGAATACGAGGTTCAGCGGCCCGGGCGCGTTGGCGATCACCCCGTTGGTGGGATGCATGGTGTTGAGGCGCGTGACCACGTACCCGCCCTGCGAGTGGCCCGCCAGGAAGATCTTGTTCACCGTGATGTCCAGCTCCTGCGCGGCATGGTCACGCACCCACAGCAGGGCCGCCTCGGCCTGGCGGACGTTGTCGCCGAAGAGCAGCCCCTCCTCCGGATACGCCACGCTCACCAGCAGCATGTCCTCGCGGTCCAGGATGGCATCGAAGCCCTCCAGCGTGTTCTGCGCGGCGTCCAGGATCAGGCTGTCGTAGCCCACCGTGCCGTGGAACAGCAGCAGCACGTCCAGCGTATCCTCGGCGGGCTTGTCCAGGATGGCCTCCACGCTCACGCTGTCAGTACCGATGGTGCGGGTGATGGTGTAGGCGCTGTCGCCCATGTTGACGCCGCCGCCCGTTGGCGTGACGGGTGCTGCAGGCTCGGCCTCCTTGCGGCAGCCGGGTACGAGCACGGCCCCGCAAAGGACCAGCGCGGATAGAAACAGGGTACGACTAAGGTGAGACATGGAGCTAAAGTTCGGGCTTCCGCCGGTATGACGCTGGAGCGGGTGGAAGGTTCAACTGATACCCCGAGCGACCCCAACGCCCCCTCCGGTTGTTATTCCTCCGCCCGCATCTTCGCTGTGCCCCCATCAAGGACCGCTGTGGAACGCCAAGCCCCCCACCCTGCCCTCGCCGCCTGGTTCGCCGCCCAAGGCTGGACCGCGCAGCCCTTCCAGCGGGAGGTGTGGGCGCACATGGTGAATGGGCACAGCGGCCTGCTGAACGCGCCAACCGGAACCGGCAAGACCTACGCGATCTGGGGCGGTGTGGTGGACCATGCCCTGAGGAACAAGCTACCTGCGCACGGCCTGCGCGCCCTGTGGATAACCCCCCTGCGCGCACTGGCCGGTGAGATCGCCGAGAGCGCCCAGCGCATGTGCGACGGTGCGGGGCTGGACTGGAAGGTGGGCGCGCGCACCGGCGATACCAGCACCAAGGAACGCGCCGCGCAGAAGAAGGCACTGCCGCAGCTGCTCGTCACCACCCCCGAGAGCCTGCACGTGCTGCTGGCCACCAAGGGCAGCGCCGAGCTTTTCAAGCACCTCGACTGGTTCATCGCGGACGAGTGGCACGAGCTGTTGGGCAGCAAGC
>CAZUNW010000285.1:0-2741 GCA_964621425.1 uncultured Chryseobacterium sp.
CGCACGAAGGCGTTGAAGCGGATCATCGTGTGCGCATCGTTGTACAGGTTGCCCTCGTACTGCCGGTGCCAGTTGTTCATCACACGGTAATAGTGCGCATCGAAATGCGCGTTGTCGTTGCCGATGCCGGTGAGCATCCGCAGGTAGTCTGCGGGCCGCTCCCGGAGGGCGCTGAACATCACGTTCCCATCATCGAAGTAGCGGTAGATATCCGCCGTGGCGCGGTCCGTGTGGACATGGGTATAGATGGCCCAGAGCAGCAAGCCCGCCAGCAGCTTCAGCAGGAAGGCGAGCGAAACCACCCGCGCACCCGGACCCGGTGCCCGGAAGAACCTGTGGCCCCTGACCAGCAGCAGGAACAACAGGGCATAGCCCGCGGCCAGCAGCGCCCCGCTCATGCGGCGAAGGTGGTGCGTGCGTCCACTAGTGCCATCCGCCCGGTCCTGATCACCACTTCACCACGCGCCCCACGGAACGCCCTTCCGTGGAGATCACCTCCACCAGGTATTGGCCGGAGGGCAGGCCGCCCAGGTCGATCGTGTTCACCGCTTGCTCCTCCAGCAGAACGGTTCTGCCAAGGGCATCGATCACACGGATGGAGCGCACAGTGGCCGCAGGCACAGTGCACACGACGGGTCCGTCCGTGGGGTTCGGGAACAGGGCGAGCATGCCGGCCGGGGCGGGGCGCGGTGCACCGGTGGAGATGTCCTCGAAGCGCAGGTTGAGCACAGGGGCCAGTTCCGGGTCCGCAGCTCCGCTGAAGGCCAGCAACCCTTGGGGGGCTCCGCCGGTGGACAACATGAACTGGGTCTCGGCGCCCGGAGTGATGAATGGGAGCATCGCAGCGGGCAGATCGATGCGCACCCAGTGCCCATCGCCCGCGTTCGACCCGAAGCGGCAGGCCGTTGCGCCTGCATCGCCCTGGTCGCCCGCATCCAAGGCCTCCACCGTGTAGCTGCCGCCGAAGGCGCCCGACTTCACCCGCACCTCCATCGTGCCCCCCAGCGGGTCAGGCCCCCAGAGCGCCGATCGCCGCAGGAAGATCGAGGCCGATGCCACCGCGCTGCCTGTCATCGCGGTGGTCGGGAAGGTGAGCACCGTGCTGTAGGTCTCGGTGCCCGTCGCGCCCACCTGCAGGGTGTTTGTCACGTTGCCCAGATCGGACACCGAGCCGGCCGTGGCCGGATCGGCCAGCAGGTACTGGTCGTCCATCAGGAACTTGTGGTAGAACTTCCGCATCTGCAGGTCCACCATGGCATCGTACCCGGCCGCGGAGAGGTGGAAGCAGTCGCGTGTGAGGCCATAGTTGCGCATCGATGCCTTCGGCGAGGGATAGTCCACAAACCCTGCTGGCAGGGGGGCGGCCAGCGCAGGATAGCTGCCCCCGGGCGACACGCCCAGCGGCTGCGTCTGCCCGAACACATGCTGCATAAGCCCCGTGGCGTTCACGAAGGACAGGCGCTCCATGGTGTCCGCACGCGCTTCCAGTTCCGCGCTGAAATCGTTCAGGATCGTGTTCAACTGCTCGAACGAGGGGAACCCCATGCCCTGCCAGGTGCCATAGAAAGGATGGATCGGCTGCAGCGGGGAAAGGTCCTCGATCACCTCCCCGAAATTGGGATACATATATCCGCTCCATAGTACGTGCACGTCAGGTCGCACGTCCAGGATGAAGTCGATCACCTGCTGCAAGCGCCCGGACACCTCGGCCTTCAGCGAATCGGTCTCAGCTGCGGTGAAGTCCACGTCCCAGTCACCCAGTACATCATTTCCGCCCAGGCTCAAGTGCACCACCTTGATGCCAGGGTCGTTCAGCAGCCGCGTGGCGATCTCCGCCTGCTTGCCCGGCGTGAGGAAGTCATCGGTCTCCGCTCCGTTCTCCGCCAGTACCAGGTTGGTGTAATACCGGTAGCCGGAATGGCCCCATTTGCCCAGCTCTCCGTTGATCGTCTGGTCGACGCCCATGAAGAAGGCCCAACTGTCGCCCACGAGCAGCACCTTGTCCAGGGCGGTCTCCGTGCATTGGGCGCTCGCACCCTGGGCGATCGCCAGGGACAGGAGGAGGGGGATGGGACTTCGCATCGGCATTGTCTTCTATCGACCGGCAAAGTAACGCCCGCGCACTTTCCGCTGTCCGGTTCACACGCATGGGCGCCACGTTTACTTTTGACGCCTCACGCCCCGCCGGGCTACGGCGGAACCCGCATGACCGCCAAGCCTAAGAACGCCGCATCCACCGCCGGCACGGACGCCCCCGACCTGCGACCGTCCACGGTCGATACCGCCCGCAAACTGGGCCTGCTTGAGGAGGAGTTCGAGCGCATCCGCACCATCCTGGGCCGTGTGCCCAACTTCACCGAGCTCAGCATCTTCAGCGCCATGTGGAGCGAGCACTGCTCCTACAAGAACTCCATCCGGCTGCTCAAAACGCTGCCACGCACCGGCCCCAAGCTGCTGGCCGAGGCAGGCCAGGAGAACGCCGGCCTCGTGGATATCGGTGACGGATGGGCTTGCGCCTTCAAGATCGAGAGCCACAATCACCCCAGCGCGATCGAGCCCTATCAGGGCGCGGCCACGGGCGTTGGCGGCATCAACCGCGACATCTTCACGATGGGTGCCCGGCCCATCGCCCAGCTCAACAGCCTCCGCTTCGGCGACATCACCCGCGAACCGCGCAGCCGCTGGCACATGCGCGGCGTGGTGAAGGGCATCGGCAACTACGGCAACGCCTTTGGTGTGCC
>CAZUNW010000286.1:0-2724 GCA_964621425.1 uncultured Chryseobacterium sp.
GGCGCGGGCCCACGAGGCTCATGTCGCCCTTGAGCACGTTCCAGAACTGCGGCAGCTCGTCCAGGCTGGTGCGGCGCAGGAACCGGCCTATTGGCGTGATGCGTGGGTCGGTGGCGCTGCTCAGCTGGGGGCCCGTGCGCTCCGCATCGCTGTACATGCTTCGGAACTTGATGATGCGGAACGGCTTCCCGAAGCGCCCGATGCGCTCCTGTCGGAAAAGCACGGGCCCTGCGCTGGAAGTTCGCACCAGCACGGCGATCACCAGAAGCACGGGAGCGAGCACCACCAGCGCCAGGCCGCTCAGAACGATGTCGGTGAGGCGCTTCAGGGCGAACTGCCAGGCCGGCATGATCTGCGGGTTCACCTCGATCAGTGGTGCGCCGAAGATGCTGGTCATCTTCACGCTGCCGGCCATGATGTCGTACATGTCCGGGATGATCTTGATGCGCACGTTGGTGCCCTCCAGTTCGTTGATGATGCGGCTGATGTGGGCGTGTTCGCCGCTTTCAACGGCGATGATCACCTCCTCCACGCCGTGGCCGGCGATCACCTGCTGCAGGTCGGTCCACTTGCCCAGCCGCTGCAACCCCGCCGATTCCAGCTGGTGGTCGCCCCCGTTCACGCTCACGAAGCCCACGAAGCGGTTGCCCGGGCTCTTCCGCATGCCCTCGATCTCCTGGTGGATCGCGAGCGCCCGTTCATTGCCTCCCACAAGCAGGGTGTTGAAGCCGATCCGGCGGTCGTGCACCATGCGCACAGTGCGGCTGGTCAGGATGAAGCGTGGCACCAGCGTGATGCCGAAGTGGAGCCCGAACAGCACCAGGAAGGACCGCGTGAGGTAGCTGGCATCCGGCACCTGGTCGTCCAGGAGCAGTACGAAGAAGATCACCATCACGCCGATGAGGCTGATCAGCAACGTCTGGCCGAGCTCCTTGGTGCGGTGCCTGCGGAAGATGTCGCCATATCCGCCTATCATGGTGTATAGGCCGAGCCAGAACAGGGGGATCGCCGCCAGCCCTATCGCATAGTTGCGGTCCAGCTCCACCGGCACGGGGTGGCCGAAGGTGAGGGGTTCCAGCGTGGTCTTCCGATACAGGTAGAACAGTGTCCACGCCGCCGCGGCCGACACCAGGTCGAATACCACATAGACCGAGACCTGTGCGCGCCTGTCCATCCCTCCGCTCAACGGTGCACCACCTTGATGTCGTCCAGGTAAATGGTGCCGGACGCGGCCCCGGAGACCAGCTGCACCTCGATGTAGAACCGCTTGTTTGTGGTGCCGGGCACGTTGAACAAGGGGCTCAGGTCCACGTAGATCTTTGTCCACGGCATGCCGCCATCCCCGCGCAGTGTGGGCGCCACGAAGAGGTAGGGCAGGTCGATGGGATCCCCCCCGCCCACCGGGTCGAGCAGCGCGCCGATCAGGAAGCGGTGGTCACTGCGGCGGTCGATCTCCAGGAACACCGGACCCGTTGGGGTGAACGCATCGCTGCTCACCATGCGAACGAACGGGCGGTCCTGGTCAACGTGGATGGCGCCTGAAGCGCTGCCGGTGAGCACCAGCTGCGGATCGTTCACCAGGAACAGGGTGGTGTCGCTGTCCGCGCTGCGCGTGAACTTGTAACCCGGGTCATCGAACGCCTCGATCCAGTAGGTGTTTCCCGGGAAGTAGGTGAAGCTCGGCGATACCGTGGTGGTGGCCCCTTTCCGCAGATCCACGCTACCGGTCCACGTGGCGTAGAAGGGATACTGCACGCGGTCGTCGCGCATGCCGTTGCGGGGGATGCCGGCCACCAGCTTCACCGTGGCGGGGCCCTCACGAAGCACCGGTGGCCTTGAGCCGGCCTCCCACACCCCCACGGCCTCGTCATCCACGAAGACCCAGAGGTCGGTGATGCGGTTCGATCCGCTCCCCTGTGTCAAGGGATCCGTGCTCACCGAAACCGCGCCCAGTTGGAGGTATGCGGCCTCCTTGTCACCCTTGGTGCACGCCGCGGCCAGCAGGGTGGCGAGCAGCAGGATGGTCGCGTGGGACGGGCGCATGGGCGGTCGCATAACGCAGCAGGAGGGGGTCATCGTATGTCAGGGGAGCGGTCGGCCCGGTGCAAGTTGTCCTGCATGCGCTCCAGGATGCGGTGGGCCAGCTCCAGCGCGGCATGGCCGTCCTGGATGGTGACACGCGGCGCGGAGCCGGTGCGCACAGCCGCGGCGAAGGCGGCCAGTTCCTCCCGGATGGCGTTGGTGGCGGCCACCTCGGGTTTCTCGAAGTGGATGGCACGGCGTCCCTTGTCGCCGCCCAGGTCGAGTGTGATGGCGAAGGGGTCGGGTTCCCCATGCACGGCCTCCATGCGCACGATCTCCGCCTCCTTGGCCAGCATGTCCACGGAGATGTACGCGTCGCGCTGGAAGAAGCGCATCTTCCGCATGTTCTTCAGGCTGATGCGGCTGGCCGTGAGGTTGGCCACGCACCCGTTGGCGAACTCGATCCGGGCGTTGGCGATATCGGGCGAATCGCTCACCACCGCCACACCGCTGGCATGCACGGCGGTCACCGGCGACCGCACCGTGCTCAGCACCAGGTCGATGTCATGCACCATGAGGTCCAGCACCACCGGCACATCGGTGCCGCGGGGGTTGAACTGGGCCAGCCGGTGTGCCGCGAGGAACGGCGGGTCGCGGAGGCTGGGCACCGCGGCCTGGAAGGCGGGGTTGAAGCGCTCCACA
>CAZUNW010000287.1:0-2723 GCA_964621425.1 uncultured Chryseobacterium sp.
GGGCAAGGACCAGCGCCAGCACCTGGAGTTCACACGCGACGTGGCCGAGCGCTTCAACCACCAGATGGGCGAGACCTTCGTGGTGCCGGAGGCCCGCACCGATGAACTGGTGATGCTCGTGCCGGGCACGGACGGCGAGAAGATGAGCAAGAGTCGCTCGAACCTGATCAGGCCCTTCGCCCCCGAGAAGGAGCTGAAGCAGGAGGTGATGGGCATCGTGACGGACAGCGTGCCGCTGGAGGCCCCCAAGGACCCGTCCACCAACACGGTTTACCGCATCTTCAAGCTGGTGGCGCCCGGATCGGCCCCGGACATGGCGGCTCGGCTGCAGGCCGGGGGGTACGGCTACGGGCACGCCAAGAAGGAGCTCCTTGCCGCTCTGTTGGACGGGTTCCGCAGCGAGCGTGAGACCTATGACCGGCTTATGGCCGACCGCGGCGAGATGGAACGCCAGCTCATGCAGGGCGCCGAAAAGGCCCGTGCAGTGGCGGCCAATACGCTGGAACGGGTGCGGGGACGGCTCGGACTGCGGGCGCGTTGAGCACGGGAGATCTTGTTGGTAATCTCTGGGCAATGTGGATGCGACTGACGTGACGCAGCGGGCACGTTGGCGTAAACTTGCGCCCATCCACGACACGCGGCAACTTGAGCGGTACGAAGCGCATCGGCAGCGCACTCCTTTCGGTCTACCACAAGGACGGGCTTGAGCCCATCGTCCGTGCGCTGCATCGGCTGGGCGTGACGATGTACAGCACGGGAGGTACGCAGGCCTTCGTGGAGGGCTTGGGGCTCCCGGTGGTGCCCGTCGAGGAGCTCACCAGCTACCCCAGCATCCTGGGCGGCCGGGTGAAAACGCTGCACCCGAAGGTGTTCGGGGGCATCCTGGGCCGGCGCGGTTCGGAGAGCGACACCGCCCAGTTGGAGGAATACGCCATTCCCACCATCGACCTGGTGATCGTGGACCTGTATCCGTTCGAGGCCACGGTGGCAGCCGGTGGCACGGAGCAGGAGATCATCGAGAAGATCGATATCGGCGGCATCAGCCTCATCCGCGCCGGTGCCAAGAACCACCACGACGTGGTGATCATCCCGGACCGGTCGCACTATCCGGCACTGCTGGAACTGCTCACCGAAAGCGACGGGCACAGCACGCTGGCACAGCGCAAGGCCTTTGCGGCGGCCGCCTTCGGGGTGAGCAGCCACTACGATGGGGCGATCCATGCCTGGACGAGCGGTGCGGCCCACGCGGCGAGGCCCGCAGCAAGTGGTCCGGTCCACCCGCTACGCTACGGGGAGAACCCGCACCAGGAAGCCAGCTTCATCGGCGACCTGCACGCCCTCTTCACCCAGCGGGGTGGAAAGGAACTGAGCTACAACAACCTCCTGGATCTTGACGCCGCCACCCGTTTGGTGGACGACCTCGCCGGCCTGGGCGGGGTGCCCTTCGCGGTGCTCAAGCACAACAACGCCTGCGGTGCGGCCATACGTCCCACGTTGAAGGAGGCATGGGATGCGGCCCTGGCGGGCGACCCTGTGAGCGCCTTCGGAGGCGTGCTCATCACCACGGCGCCGCTGGACAAGGCCACCGCAGAGGCCATCGACACCATCTTCTTCGAGATCGTCTGCGCGCCGGGCTACGCACCGGATGCGCTTGAGGTGCTTGCTCGCCGCAAGAACAGGATCATCCTGGAGCGCCGTCCGTCCGGTGCGCTGGGAAGGGAATGGCGTTCGGCGCTGAACGGGCTGCTGGCGCAGGCACCGGACGTACGCGTAGAGCGTGCCGCCGACATGCGCACCGCCACGCTCAAGGCGCCCTCCCCCGCCGAAGTGGCCGACCTGGAATTCGCCAATGTGCTGGTGAAGCACACCAAGAGCAACGCCATCGTTCTGGCACGCAACGGCCAGCTGCTTGCCAGCGGCACCGGGCAGACCAGCAGGGTGGACGCCCTGCAGCAGGCCATCGCCAAGGCCGGCCGGCTCGGCTTCGACCTGCACGGCGCCGTCATGGCCAGCGACGCCTTCTTCCCCTTCCCCGATTGCGTCACCATCGCCGCGGAGGCCGGCATAACGGCCGTGGTGCAGCCAGGAGGCAGCATCAAGGACCAGGAGAGCATCGATGCCTGCGATGCGCGGGGCATGGCCATGTGCATCACAGGAACCCGACACTTCAAACACTGACCAGTCCGCAATGGGCCTGCTCAACTTCTTCACCCAGGAGATCGCGATCGACCTTGGCACGGCCAACACCCTGATCATCCACAACGACAAGGTGGTGGTCGACGAGCCGAGCATCGTGGCGGTGGACCGCACCACGGCACGCGTGATCGCCATCGGCCGGCAGGCGCAGCAGATGCACGGCAAGACACACGAGAACATCAAGACCGTGCGGCCGCTGCGCGACGGTGTGATCGCCGACTTCCAGGCGGCCGAGGAGATGATCAAGGGGATGATCCGCATGATCAAGCCCGGTCGCCAGCTGTTCACGCCCAACCTGCGCATGGTCATCTGCATCCCCAGCGGCATCACCGAGGTGGAGAAGCGCGCCGTGCGCGACAGCGCCGAGCATGCGGGAGCCAAGGAGGTTTACCTGATCCACGAGCCAATGGCTGCCGCGATCGGCATCGGCATCGACGTGGAGGAGCCCATGGGCAACATGATCATCGACATCGGTGGTGGCACCTCGGAAATCGCGGTGATCGCACTCGGCGGGATCGTGTGCGACA
>CAZUNW010000288.1:0-1994 GCA_964621425.1 uncultured Chryseobacterium sp.
GCCCAGCGCACCATCACGGACAGCCTCACGCTGGGTACGGTCGCCACCCTTCTGGAGGGCATCGGCGTCACCGTGGGCAATGTGGTGGTGCAGTGCAGCGAGCGCGCGATGGGCCACTTCGTGGGCCCTTCCGAGATGGCCATCACCGAGGGGCTGGTGCTCACCACCGGCCATGCGGACGATGTGGCCGGACCGGTGGGCAACATGGCGAGCCGGTCGCTGGGCGGTCCGGGCGATGCCGATCTCGACCTGGCTGGCTCCATGTCCACCCGCGATGCCTGTGTGCTGGAGTTCGACTGCGTGCCGCAGGGCGATACCCTGCTCTTCAACTTCAGCTTCGGCAGCGAGGAGTACCCTGAGTTCGTGGGCTCGGCGTTCAACGACCTGTTCGCCATCCTGCTCAGCGGGCCGGGCTTCAACCCGCCGGTGAACGTGGCCGCCCTGCCCGGAGGCACCATCGTTTCCATCAACAACGTGAACGACTGGATCAACCCGGCGCACTACTACAACAACGCGCAGAACTTCCCCGGCCTCCATGTGGCGTATGACGGGTTCACCACGAACCTGACCGCATTCGCCGTGGTGCAGCCCGGTGCCACCTACCACTTCAAGGTGGCCATTGCCGATGCGGCCGACGAGGTTTACGACAGTGGCGTCTTCCTGGAGGCCTTCAGCTTCCGCAGCCCATTGCTCACCACGGCCCTTGATGAGCTGCAGCAGGAGCTGCACGTGATCCTGCGGCCCGATGGTGTACATCTGCTCGCACCACCATCCATGCACACGGGTCGCCCCCTGTTCGTGGTCGACGCACGCGGCGCCCTGGTGCGAAGCACGTCCGCCACCGGCGCCACCACCGTGCTGCCTGTGCAGGGCCTGCGGCCCGGCCTCTACGTTCTGCATGCGCCCGGCACCGCCCTGGCCCCGGTGCGCTTCGTACTGGACTGAGACCAGACACGCGCCTACCCGGCGCCCCGTACTTTCGCGGTCGCCGTGCCGGCCGGGGCGGATCCCCGGTTCATACGCACGTGCCACCAGTCGCGCGATGAAGCCGTCCATCCCCAAGGGAACCCGTGACTTCGGTCCGCAGGAGATGCTGCGCCGCAAGTACATCCTCCGCACCATCGAGGAGGTCTTCCGCACCTACGGTTTCCTGCCGCTGGAGACGCCCGCTATGGAGCACCTGGAGACGCTCACGGGCAAGTATGGCGAGGAGGGCGACCGCCTGATCTTCAAGGTGCTCAAACGGGGCGCCGAACTGGACCGTGCGTTGGAGGACCGTTCCAAGGGGCTCGCCGCCGAGGCGCTTCGCTACGACTTGACCGTGCCTTTCGCGCGCTATGTGGTGATGAACCAGCACGAGCTGGCCTTCCCCTTCAAGCGCTACCAGATCCAGTCGGTGTGGCGTGCCGACCGTCCGCAGAAGGGCCGCTATCGGGAGTTCCTCCAATGCGATGCGGACATGATCGGCAGCACGGGCCTGCTGAACGAGGTGGACCTGGTGCACCTGCTGGACGAGGCCTTCACGCGCTTCGGGCTGCGGGTGGTCATCAAGCTCAACAACCGCAAGGTGCTGAGTGGCATCGCCGCGGTGTGTGGCCAGCCGGACAAGGTGGTGGACATCGTGACCGCCATCGACAAGCTGGACAAGATCGGACGCGGAAAGGTGGAGGAGGAGATGCGCGCGAAAGGGGTGGGCGATGCGGCGATCGCCGGTATTGCGCCCCTGTTCGAGCTGGCAGGCGATTGGGCCGAGCAGCGTCCCCGGCTCGAGCAATGGCTCGCCGCGAGCGCGATCGCACAGGAGGGCCTGCGGGAACTGTCCTTCATCTTCGATGCCGTGGGCGTGTTGAAGAGCGCTGTGCTCGAGTTCGATCCCACGCTGGCGCGCGGCCTGGACTACTACACCGGTGCGATCCTCGAGGTGAGGGCCCTGGAGGGCACGCTGCAAAGCAGCATCAGCGGTGGTGGCCGCTACGATGACCTCACCGGCGTAT
>CAZUNW010000288.1:2004-2716 GCA_964621425.1 uncultured Chryseobacterium sp.
CGGGGTGGGCATCAGCTTCGGCGCCGACCGCATACACGACGTGCTGCTGGAGACCGGCAGGTTCCCGGCGGACCTCGGTGCGAGCACCCGGGTGCTGTTCGCCAACTTCGGTGATGCCGAGGCGCTGCGCTGCATGGAGCTGCTGCGTGGTGTGCGCGATGCCGGCATCGCCGCCGAGCTGTATCCGGACAAAGCCAAGATGGCCAAGCAGTTCAAGTACGCCGATGACAAGGGCATCCCCTTCGTTGCCATCCTTGGCGAGAATGAGCTGAGGCAGGGCATCATCACCGTGAAGGACATGCGCAGCGGCGAGCAGAAGGCCGTGAACCAGAAAGACCTCATCCATGCCATCCAACACGCGTAAGGCCGCAGCCGCGCATCCCATCGGCACGGTGGGCCTCAAGCTCCACGAGCTCGATGCGATCGTCGCCGGACGCAGGCCCATCGCCCTTGCCAAGGATGCGGTGGTGGCCGTGAAGCGCAGCCACGCATACCTGAGCGACCGTCTGCGGAAGAGCGATGCACCGATCTACGGCGTCAACACCGGCTTCGGATCCCTCTACGACAGGTCGATCGCGCGGAAGGACCTTGCACAACTGCAGCGCAACCTGGTGATGAGCCATGCATGCGGCAGCGGTGACCCGGTGCAGCCGGACATCGTGCGCGCCATGCTGGTGCTGAAGGTGCAGAACATGGCCTTTGGCCACAGCGC
>CAZUNW010000289.1:0-491 GCA_964621425.1 uncultured Chryseobacterium sp.
CAGGAAAAAGATCGCGCCCATGGGCCGCAACCGGCCGCGTAACGCCCACAGCACCCCGAAGAGCAGCATGCAGGCCAGGGTCTCGTAGAGCGGGGTGGGGAAAACGGTCTCGGGCAGCACGGTGCAGTACCCATCGAAGCAGGCGCGTCCATCCGTGAGCGGCACACCCACGCCGTTCACGTTGTTGGGGTAGTCGTATTGCCAGAGCCAGCGGGGGCCGGGCCCGGCGATGGTGGTGTTCACGGTGCCCCAGTCGCCATCGCCGCTCACCTGGCAGCCGATGCGGCCTATCGCGTAGGCAAGCATCACACCGGGCGCCGCGGCATCGGCCCCGGCCAGTGCCGGCATACCATGGCGGTGGAAATAGCGCATCACCATGGCGCCCGCCACGATGAGCCCGCCATACATGGTAAGGCCCGACATCAGGTCGGCCGCCCCGGGGCTGGCGAGGAATTCGGCCAGTTCGTCCGGGTTCTCCAGCCAGTGGAAGA
>CAZUNW010000289.1:501-2694 GCA_964621425.1 uncultured Chryseobacterium sp.
GCGCCGATCAGGCCCCACAGCGCCGCGGTCATGGTGATGGAGCCTGCGTGCTCGGCAGGAGTGATGGTGATGGTCACCTGGCGGGGTTTGGGCAGACGACGTTTGTGCTTGTCCCACCAGGCGAGGCCGGCCAGCAGCATGGCGCCCAGAAGCCCGCCCCCAACACTACCCGTGGCGCTGAACAGGAACGCCCGGGCGTCCGTCGTGGCCTCGGCCACGTTCATGACGAGGTAGATGCCCTTCCACCCCAGTACGAAGCCGAGCGCCGCCTGCAGGGCCAGTTCGGCCGGTGATGCGGGCGATCCCTCGGTGATGGTGCGTGTGGATGGGCGCAGCAGCCCGTCCTGTTGCTTGCGCCTCAGTTCTGCCGAAAGGACCCGGTTGGCCACCACGAAGGCCACTGCAACGAAGAACCCGAAGCTGTTCAGGAACTTCAGGAAGGGCAGGTCGAGACCGGCGAGGTCCAGCAGGGCGTGGTAGAGGGTGGGGTACATGGACGGTCTGTCAATGAGCCGGAGCCTGTTCGCGGCCCATAGCGGTCCGCGCGTTCTGCAGCTTGGTGGAGGCTGTTACCAAGCCGTCCCCGTCCAGGTGGTCCAGCGAAACCGCGATGATGGTGTTGGCAAGGGCGGGGCCGCCCTGCACCGCCACGCGGATGTAGTTGTCGGTGAAGCCGTGCAGGATCCCGCCATCCTCCTGTTCAAGCAACGCGGGACGCACGGTGCCCAGGTGCCGTTCCACGTGGGCGCGCACCAGACGCCCGCCCAGGATGCGCAGTTGCCGTGTGCGTTCGCGCCTTACCTCCATGGGCACGCGCTCCGCCTCACTCCCGCCCGCGGGACGCACCGCGCTGGTGTCCGCCCGCTCGCTGTATGTGAAGACGTGGAGGTGGTCCACGCCCACCTCGCGCAGGAATGCATGGGTGCGCTGGAAGTGCTCCGCGGTCTCACCCGGGGTGCCGGTGATCACATCCGCGCCAATGCAGGCGTGGGGAAGCAGCTCACGGATGCGTCGCACGCGTTCGGCGTACAGGGCTGTATCATAGCGCCGTCGCATGCGTTGCAGGATGGCATCGCTCCCGCTTTGAAGGGGCATGTGGAAGTGGGGAGCGAACCGTCGGCTCCGCGCCACGAGGTCGATGATGCCGTCGTGGCACAGGTTGGGCTCGATGCTGCTGATGCGGATGCGCTCGATCCCGTCGATGCGGTCCAGGGCCTCCATCAGGCCCAGCAGGTCCTCGCCGTGCTGGCGACCGAAGTCTCCGGTGTTGACCCCGGTGAGCACGATCTCGCGCACGCCGGTTGCGGCGATGGCACGCGCCTGCTCCGCCGTTGCTGCGATGGTGCCGCTGCGGCTCCGCCCGCGGGCCAGCGGGATCGTGCAGAAGCTGCAGAAGTAGTCGCATCCGTCCTGCACCTTGAGGAACGTTCGGGTGCGGTCGCTGCTGTTCCAGGATGGAACGAAGTTGCGCACATCCTTGATCGGGCCATGCAGCACGGTGGCGGAACCGACACCCGCTGGTGTGGAGGCGATATGGGCGGCCAGGTCGAACTTGTCGCCTGCGCCCAGCACAAGGTCCACGCCGGGTATTGCTGCGATCTCCTCGGGCTTCAATTGGGCATAGCATCCCACCACGGCCACGTAGGCGCCGGGGTTGATGCGCTGGAACCGGCGCACCCAGTGGCGGCAATCCCGGTCTGCGTTCTCCGTAACGCTGCAGGTGTTCAGGACGAACACGTCCGGACGGTCCTGCAGACCGACGCGGGCGTACCCGGCCTCCTCCAGGCCCCTGGCCAGGGTGCTGCTCTCGGCGAAGTTCAGCTTGCACCCCAGGGTGTGGAAGGCGACGGTGCGTGCGGGGCGCATGGCGGCCGCGAAGGTACGCGGAAGCCCGGAAGGGCTTGGGCGTCAGGGGGCGTTGGGGATGGCCATACAACGATCGGGCATTTTTGTCAAGGGCAGGGGCAACCCGGGATCCGGCGGAACGTCTTACCCTTGCAATCGAACGCATGGGTACCCTTCGCGCACGACCGGGCGACCGCAGCCAGCTCATCCTCACCGGGGGTGTGCTGTCCGCCCTGCTCTCCCTGCTCTGTTTCGTGCTGGCCTACCTGGCCACCTGACCGCGGACCTCCTCGCCCGTGCGGCTTTTCACCGGTCCGTGAGGCCCATCTCACACACGATGGCCCGGTG
>CAZUNW010000290.1:0-2346 GCA_964621425.1 uncultured Chryseobacterium sp.
GCACGTTGATGCGTGCATTGGCCTGCTCGAGCTTCCGCTTCTCCTCCTCGAGGGCGGCCTTCTGGCTGGCGTCCAGCTCGCGTGCGGCGCGCAGGTTCTCCTTCATGCGGGTCAGGGAGGAGCCCAGAACATCGTCGTCGCCACGCACGGGCACGTGCGTGTCATAGTTGCCCTTGCCAATGGCCTCGGCGCTGTCGCTGAGGGCGCGCACGTTCTCGATCATGCGGTTGAAGCTCCGCGCCATCGCCCCGAACTCATCGTTGCTGGTGACGGGCACCTTCACACGGATGTCGCCCTCGGCCAGCGCTCCCGCGGCGGATGTGACCTCTGACACGGTGCGCCGCATGCCACGCAGGATGGCCCAGGCCATGAAGAGCACCGCGCCCAGCACGCCCACAAGGGCCAGCAGCACCACCACGAGCCGCCGTTCGGCATCCCGCTGGTTTGCCCCGGTGGTCTCCACGATGCGCGCGATCGACCGGTCGGCGATGGCATTGAGCAGGAGCATGGTGCGGTCGCTGCTGGACCGCCACTCGGCGGGGTCCACGTTGAGGCCCTCGAGCGCGCGCTTCTCCTGCACCGTACCGATGATGGTGCGTACGAAGTTGACCTGGGGCCCGCGGAACTCCTGTTGGTAGGCCGCCAGCACCTCCCCCGGCGCATCGCGTTCGAACAGGAAGAGGTTGGTGGAGTAGCGTGCCATCTGGTCGCTCAGCTCCCCGATCTCCGCCATGGGCAGCCATCCTTTGGAGAAGCCACGCCCGAGCGTGGTGCGTACAACGCCCAGCGCATCGATGGCGTTAAGCAGGCTCAGGTGGGAGTAGAGCCTGTCCTTGGTCTCTGGGTCGAGCGCCAGCTTGGCCACCCGGCCCAGGTCGTCCAGCAGGGCCGAGCGCATCCCGCGGTAGGCCATGTCCACGTCTCCCCCCGGGATGCGCCGCCCACGGATCCGTTCGCGCAGCAGGCCCAGCCCGGCCAGCGAAGAGGTGCCGGCGATCTCCTGGCCGACCTCGGGGCGCCCGCCCGCCAGGGCCCCTCCCGCCTCGTCGGTGCGGGCGAACTGCAGGTCAAGCCACGTGTGGTTGGCCTGCGCACCGGCCAGCCATGCCTGCGCCGCGGCGTTCTCCTCCTGAAGCTGGTGCAGGAGGAGGCTCAGCCTGCCGATGTGGTCCGCCTGCGTGTTGATGTAGCGCAGTACATCGCGCCGCTTGAGGCTGCTGTCCAGCTGCTTGCCGATCAGCAGCACCAGCCCGATCACCGGGATGCCCAGGGTGATCATGAGCTTGGCGCGCACCGGCAGGTCCGCGAAGCGCCACGTCATGCGCGCAAAGTACGGGGCCGGTGGCACCGCCGCCATCCGCCCGCCCGTTAACTTGCCGGCCCTGCAGCCCTAAACCCCGATGAACGACGCCCTCAAGACCCTATCCGCCCGAATCGATCAAGCCCTGCAGGGTGGCGGCCAGGACCGCATCGATGCCCAGCACAAGAAGGGCAAGCTCACCGCCCGCGAACGGGTGGACATGCTGCTGGACGAGGGCAGCTTCCAGGAGATCGGCCAGTTGGTGACGCACCGCAGCACCAATTTCGGCCTGGATCGGCAGGTGTTCCTTGGCGACGGGGTAGTCACCGGCTATGGCACGATCGATGGGCGGCTGGTCTATGTGTTCAGCCAGGACTTCACGGTACTTGGCGGCTCGCTGGCCGAGGCGCATGCCGAGAAGATCTGTCGCATCATGGACCTCGCCATGCAGAACGGTGCGCCCGTGATCGGCCTCAACGACAGCGGCGGTGCGCGCATCCAGGAGGGCGTTGTGAGCCTGGGCGGTTATGCCGACATCTTCTTCCGTAATGTCCGCGCCAGCGGTGTGGTGCCGCAGATCAGCGCCGTCATGGGCCCCTGCGCCGGAGGAGCCGTTTACAGCCCGGCGCTCACCGACTTCGTGCTCATGGTGGAGGGCACCAGCTACATGTTCGTCACCGGCCCCGATGTGGTGAAGACCGTGACACACGAGACCGTGACCGCCGAGGAGCTCGGCGGCGCGTCCACCCACGCCAGCAAGAGCGGGGTGGCCCACTTCACCGCGCCCAACGAGCTGGAGGCACTGCAGGCCCTGCGCCGCCTGGTGTCCTTCATCCCCAGCAACTGTGAGGAGGAGCCGCCCGCAGTGCTGTACACGCCAGTCGACGAGCATCGTCCCGCGCTCGACACGATCATCCCGGCCAACCCCAACCAGCCTTACGACATCCGGGAGGTGATGAACGCGGTGATCGATCCGGACAGCAGCATGGAGGTGCACGCCGAATACGCGCGCAACATGGTGATCGGGTTCGCCCGCGTTGAGGGCC
>CAZUNW010000290.1:2356-2638 GCA_964621425.1 uncultured Chryseobacterium sp.
CGGTGGGCTGTGTGGCCAACCAGCCCGCCGTGCTCGCCGGGGTTCTGGACATCGATGCCAGCATCAAGGCGGCACGCTTCGTGCGGTTCTGCGATGCGTTCAACATCCCACTGCTGGTCTTTGTGGACGTGCCCGGCTTCCTGCCCGGGACCGACCAGGAATGGCGCGGCATCATCGACCACGGCGCGAAGTTGCTCTATGCTTTCAGCGAGGCCACCGTGCCGCGCATCCAGATCATCACCCGCAAGGCCTACGGCGGTGCCTACGACGTGATGAACAGCA
>CAZUNW010000291.1:0-2622 GCA_964621425.1 uncultured Chryseobacterium sp.
CTCGATGGGCATGCGTGTCGGTGCGTTGGTGTCAACGCGGGAGGCTACCCGCGCATTGTTCAGGTCAGTTGTTCGAGGGCGATGGCGTAGGCCGTTCGTGTAAGGTGCGTACGCTGCGGGTTCCTCGCGTGGGTGCGTTCGAGGGCTGCTGCGATGCGGTCGCTCACATCGGAGAAGATGGCCTGATCCGTGAGCTGGGCCCCGTCCTGCATGCAGTAGGCGAAGACGCGTGCCATGCCGCAGTTGGCGATGAAATCGGGGATCACGCTCACGCGACCGTCCGCGTGTTCGGCGATGGGTCCATAGAAGATGGCCGGGTCGGCGAAGGGCACGTTGGCCCCGCTGGCGATCACCTCCAGGCCGGCGTCAGCGAGCGCGTCCACCTGGTCGCGCGTCACCAGCCTGCTCGCGGCACAGGGCAGGAACACCTCCGCCCCGATGGACCAGATGCGGGCGTCCACTTCAGCGGGGCTCAGCATGCCGGGAGCGCGAAGGGTGTTCCCCTCCTTTCCCAGGAACAGTCCGCGCACCCGCTCGCTGTCCATTCCTTCGGGCTCCAGAAGGCCGCCATGGCGGTCGATGATCCCGACGATGCGCGCCCCCTCACGTGCCAGGTAGTGGGCGGCTGCGGAGGCCACGTTGCCCCAGCCCTGCACCACCACGCGCTTGCCGCGCACGTTGCCACCATAGATGCGGTAGAAGTGGCGCACGCTCTCGGCCACGCCCCAGCCGGTGATCATGTCCGCCACGGCATGGCGCCCTGCGCCCGGGGTGTAGGCGGGGTCCTCCACCACCTTGCTCACGCCGGTGCGCAACTGCCCGATCACGCGCGCCTTCCGGCCGGCATCGCCGGGATCGGTCCCGTTCACCACGCCCTCCTGCGGGTGGGCGAGGCCGAAGCGCTCGGTGATGGGGATCACCTCGTGCAGCTCGTCCACATTCAGGTCGCCGCCGGTGCCGTAGTAGTTCTTCAGCAGGGGCATCACCGCGCGGAACCAGCGTTCCAGCACCTCGGCCTTCCGGGGGTCGGCCGGGTCGAAATCGATGCCGCTCTTGGCGCCTCCGATGGTGGGTCCGCTCACGGTGAACTTCACTTCCATCGTCTTGGCGAGGCTCTCCACCTCGCGGCGGTCCAGTCCCTTGCGCATACGGGTTCCGCCACCGGCCGCGCCGCCACGCAGGCTGTTGATCACCACCCAGCCGCGTGCGCCGGTGGGCGCGTCGTGCCACTCGAACACGATCTCGGGCGTGCGCTCCTCGAACTGGCGCAGGGCTTCCTTCATCGGCTGCTGGGGACGCGCATCGGCCTCCCGTGGTCAAAGGTAACCGGCTGTTCCACCGGCCTGCGCGCGGTGCGGGACGCACCTCCAACCTCCTGCTGTTAATAGGGCAGGTACACGGCCCCGCCAACGCTGTCGCATCGGGCGCCGGTGACGGATGCCAGCGCATTCACTTCCCGGTTCTCCGGCCCGCTGCGGTAGCGGAGCAGGCCCAGCATCGCGAAGAGGAAGGCCTCCTTGAAGTCCACCAGTTCCGGGGCGGGGACCTCGGTACAGGCGGTGGCCAGCGCGGCCAGGCGACCGGTGAGCAGGGGGTTGTGGGCCCCGCCGCCCGTAACCAGCACCGTGCGTACGGCCTGCCGGTCCAGCTCGGCGGCGATGCGCCGGGCGATGTGCTCCACCACGGTGCGCAGGCGGTCATTCAGGTGGTGCTTGCGGTCGTCGATCAGGGGGCGCATGGCGGCCTCGAACCACTCGCGGCCGAGGGAGCGCGGCGGTGGCTGCCTGTAGAAGGGCAGCGCCTCCAGTTCCGCCAGCAGATCCTCCTGTACGGTGCCCTGCCCGGCCAGGGCCCCGCCCTGGTCATAGGGCAGTCCGGCCTCGCGGGCCAAGTGGTCCAGGGCCTGGTTGCAGGGGCCCACGTCGTAGCCCAACGTGGTGCTGCCATGCACGGCGAGGTTGGCGATGCCGCCCAGGTTGAGGAAGGCCTCGCGGCCTGGGAAAAGCAGCCGTTCGGCCAGCGGAACCAGCGGTGCCCCCTGGCCGCCCAGTGCCACATCTGTGCTGCGCAGGTCGCACACGGTGGGCACACCGGCCCTTGCAGCGATGCGCGCCCCGCAACCGATGGCCATGGTGAGGCCCTCCGCCGGGCGGTGGAACAGGGTGTGGCCGTGCGAGCTCACCAGGTCCACGACATCGGGGCCGGCCAGGTCCCGGCAGGCACTGCCGATCAGGTCGCCGAGGTCGCGGTGCAGCCTTGCGGCCTCGAGCGCGTCCGCGTCCATGGCGGCGCGCAGCCGCTGCAACAGGGCGGCGGGGAAGGCCACGGTCCGGGCCTGTTCCATCCGCCCATGCCAGCCGGCGGCATCCCGTTCAAAGGTGCAGAGCGCGAGGTCCAGCCCGTCCAGCGAACTGCCGGACATCACGCCGATCACGCGCGCCGGCCTACCTGCATCGCCCACCATGGCGACAAAGGTATCCCCTACCTTTGCGCCCCGCACCTGCGGGCCTTACAGACCAGCCATGGACGTGCTTTCCGGAACCGCGATGAATTTCGACCTCACCGAGGAACAACTGGCCGTGCAGGCCGCGGCGCGCGACTTCGCGCAGAACGTGCTGAAGC
>CAZUNW010000292.1:0-646 GCA_964621425.1 uncultured Chryseobacterium sp.
TGCTGGCGCTCCTTGGCATACTTCACGCTGGCGTCATAGGCGCCCTTGGCGATGCCCAGGCTCAGGGCGGCGATGCTGATGCGCCCGCCGTCCAGGATCTTCATGGCCTGCTGGAAGCCCTGGCCCACCTCGCCCAGCACGTTGGCCTCTGGTACGCGGCAGTCCTCGAAGATGACCTCGGCCGTTTCGCTGGCGCGCATGCCCAGCTTGTTCTCCTTCTTGCCGGCCTTCAGCCCCGGGGTGCCGCGCTCGATCACGAAGGCGGTCATGCCCTTGCTGTCCAGCGGCTCACCGGTGCGCACGATGGCCACCACCACGTCGCTGCTGATGCCGTGCGTGATCCAGCACTTGGTGCCATTGAGCACCCACTCCCCGCCCTCCTTGCGGGCGGTGCACTTCATGCGCATGGCATCGCTGCCGGTGTTTGGCTCGGTGAGGGCCCAGGCACCCAGCCACTCACCCGTGGCCAAGCGGGGAAGCCAGCGGCGCTTCTGCTCCTCGTTACCGAAGGAGAGGATGTGGCCCGTGCACAGGCTGTTGTGCGCGGCCACGCTCAGCCCCACGCTCCCGCAGATGCGGGCCACCTCCACGATGGTGTGGATGTACTCGAAGTAGCCCAGCCCCGCGCCGCCGTAGGTCTCAGGCA
>CAZUNW010000292.1:738-2612 GCA_964621425.1 uncultured Chryseobacterium sp.
GCGCAGTTCGCGTTCGCACAGGTCGCGCACCGACTGCGCGATGAGGGTCTGATTCTCGGAGGTGGAAAGGTCCATGGGCATCAGTAGTTGACCAGGCGGATGATGTCGGCGCCGTAGGGACGCAGCCGGTCAGCACCCGCCAGTGCGGAGAGTTCGATGAGGAATGTGAAGGCGGCCACGTGGCCGCCCTGCATGCGCACCAGGTCGGCGGCGGCCGCGGCCGTACCGCCCGTGGCGAGCAGGTCGTCGTGCACCATCACCTGCATGCCCGGCCGCACCACGTCCACGTGCATCTCGATGCCCGCGTTGCCGTACTCCAGGTCGTAGCTGGTGGACACGGTGCGATAGGGCAGCTTGCCCTTCTTGCGCACGGTGATGAAGGGCACGCCCAGCTTCAAGGCCAGCGGCATGCCGAAGAGGAACCCGCGGCTCTCGATGCCCGCGATGGCGTCCACACGGCGGCCCTGCAGGCGTTCCACAAAGCCGTCCAGCACAGCCTGGCCCAGGGCGGGATCCTCCATCACAGGGGTGATGTCGCGGAACAGGATGCCTGGCTTGGGGAAGTTCGGGATGGCGCGTATCGCGGCCTGCAGGCGTTCCTCGAGCAGCATCACTCCGGCGAGAAATAGGGCGCGAAGCTACGGAGGGTGATCTCATCGACGAGCACGCAACCGCGCAGGTCGTCGAGGGTGCGGAAGGGACCGTGCTGCCTGCGGTAGGCCACCAGCGCCTTGGCCAGCTTCCCCCGCAGGTAGGGGTGCGCCGCCAGCTGCTCCACCGGAGCCGTGCTCATGGGCAGCCGGCGCACCAGGGCCGGGTCCACCACCACCAGCGTGCGCAGGTGTGCAACGGCCTCCGGCCTTTCCTTCAGCACATGCACCTCGGCCAGCTGGTCCAGGCTGTGGTAACCGCCGAGCAGGTCGCGGTAGCGCAGGATCCCCCGGGCGAAGGCGGGACCCACCCCCGGAAGGGCCACCAGGGCGGCGCTGTCACAGCTGTTCAGCTCCAGCGGACGCCGCTCCGGCCGGGCAGGTCGCGGGTCCCGTGCGTACCGCCGGAGGCTAAACGCAGCCGGGCGCCCCGTCCGACCAGGCCCTCCCCTGCCCTGCGGCCTGTCCGGCAACTGCACGAAGGGCAGCAACCGGGACACCTGCGCGGGTCCAAGGCTGCGCAGCCTGGTGAGGTCCTGGCGGTACTCGAAGGTGCCGCCGTGGGCCACGTAGCTCAGCACGCCGCGGGCCTGCCCAGTGGAGAGGCCCAGCAGCCGCCATTGTCCGGCCGTGGCCGTGTTGGGGTCGAAGGGGAACAGGCTGTCCGGCGCGGTCGGCGGAGGAGCGGTAAGGCGCAGGCTGTCGGCCAGGCGCTGTTCGGCGCTCCAGGTGAGGAGATGGTCCTCAGCGGCTGCGACCAGCGCGGGATCGGGATCGCCGCCCCGGCGCACCGCCACCCACGCCCCGGAGGCCACCAAGGCCGCTGCGAGCACGAGGAGGCCGCGTCGCTCGGCGCGGTGAAGGCTGAAGGCGTCCATCCAGCGGCTGCGTCCCATGGCGGTCGGGCGCGCTTACGCGCCCAGCTGGTCGCGCACCACGGCCAGCCCGTCCTCGAGGCTGCGCGGGGCATAGCCGAGGTCGCGGCGGGCCTTGTCCAGCACGAAGCCCGTGCGGGGCGGGCGCTGTGCGGGCTGGCCCAGCGTGGCGCTCTTCACGGGCGTCACCACTGAGGTATCGAGGTGGAAGAAGCGCCCCACGCGTTCCACCAGTTCCAGAATGCTCATGCCATCGGGCCCGCTCAGGTGGTAGATGCCCGTGGCACCCTGGCGGGCGATGCGGATGCAGCCATCGGCCAGGTCCTCCGCCAGGGTGGGCATGCGCCAT
>CAZUNW010000293.1:0-2608 GCA_964621425.1 uncultured Chryseobacterium sp.
GTAGTGCTTGCTCACCTCGATCTGCTCGCGGTTCTCATACACCTCCTCGAGGTTCTCGCCGGTGGTGGCGAACTCCTCCAGTTTGGCTCCAAGCTCCTCCTTGATGGTGACGGCCACCTGGTTGGCCCGCTTGCCCAGTACCACCACGGTCTGGTAGATGTTGCCGGTCTCCTTGTCGAGCTGGGCCACATCGCGGGTCACGGTGGTCTTGGCGGCGGTCTGGTGCTTCAGGCTCATGGGGTGGGTGGTGCTGTTCGAATGGTGATCTCGAGCAAGGCCCGGCACATCACGCCCATGCGTTTCACCGCATCGGAGCGCTCACCTGCCGGGAAAGCGTCGGCAAAGGTATCACAACTCTTGATCGCAGCACGCAAGCGCTCCTCCCGCTTGCTTTCTATGCTGTTCTCGGCAAGCAGCACGGCGCTTTCGGCGGAAAGGAACATCGCGTCCTCGCGGAAACGGCTGTTGGGCCAGGTCCGAAGGAACTGCTCAGCCGCCACGCCCGCCGCCTGGTAGTTGCGCAACTTGTGGTACTGCCTCACCCCTTCGAACTCCTTGACCTCGAGCTTGCTCCGCAGCTTGTCGATCAGCGTGTTACAGCTGTCCTTGAGCTCCGAGGCGGGGTGCCTGATGAGGAAGAGTTGCAAGGCATCAATGGCAACCCGTGTGTCGGTTTGATCCAGCTCGAAGTTGGGAGAGTTCTTGTAGTGGCAGTAAGCGGTCAGGAAGGCGCACTCCTCGGCGAACTGGCTCGTGGGGAACGTCCGCGTGAAGTTGTTCATGTAATACCCCGCCATCGTGTAATCCTTCAGGCCCATATAGCTTTTAGCGTGCAGGTAGTTGACACGCTCGCTCATGGAGGAGCCCCGCGTAAGGGATACGAGTTCCTCGAGCAGGGGCAACGCCTTTTCGTATTGGGCCTCGTCGTAATACTCCTGCGCCGTGCGGAGCTTCAGGTCCAGGTCGGTGCTCTTGAGCGCCTTGTTGAACTTGCTGCAACCGACGGCGACCACTGCGCAGAGCAGCAGGGCCGGCAGCAGGCGCGCCAGGGGGCACAGGGCGGGGTGCACGGGGGGGGGCAAGGCGCGCAAAGATAGACCGTGCTGCGGCAGGCGGGGCGGGTGCGCGACATGGTTACTTTTGTGCCATCATCGGACCCATGAACGACATCTTCGACAAGCTCCGCAAGGACCTGGGCCATATCGGCCGGCACGCCAAGGACAGCCATGGCTACTTCAGTTTCCCGAAGCTGGAGGGTGAGCTCGGTGCACACATGACCTTCCGTGGTAAACCTGTGCTGGTGTGGAGCCTCAACAACTACCTGGGTCTGGCGAACCACCCGGAGATCCGGCAGGTGGACGCCGAAGCCGCCGCCGCTTGGGGGATGGCCTACCCGATGGGTGCCCGCATGATGAGCGGCCAGACCAAGTACCACGAGCAGCTGGAGGACGAGCTGAGCGACTTCATGGGCAAGGAGGATACCTTCCTGCTCAACTACGGCTACCAGGGTTGCATGAGTGCCATCGAGGCGCTTCTCTCCCGGCATGACGTGCTCGTGTATGACAGCGAATGCCATGCCTGCATGATAGACGGTGCACGGCTGCACATGGGCAAGCGCTTTGTCTACCAGCATAACGACATGGCGAGCCTGGACAACATGCTGGAGAAGGCGGCCAAGGTGACCAAGGAGACCGGCGGCGGGATCCTGGTGATGACCGAGGGCGTGTTCGGCATGGCCGGCGACCAGGGCAAGCTGAAGGAGATCGTGGAGCGCAAGGCGAAGTATAATTTCCGCCTGTTCGTGGACGATGCGCACGGCTTCGGCATGATGGGGCGTGATGGCCGCGGCACGGCGGATGCACAGGGTGTGCAGGACGGTGTGGACGTGTATTTCGGGACTTTCGCCAAGGCCATGGCCACCGTTGGGGCGTTCGTGAGCGGCCCGGAGGACGTCATCATGTACCTGCGCTACAACATGCGCAGCCAGACATTCGCCAAGAGCCTGCCCATGCCCATCGTCATCGGTGCCCTCAAGCGGCTGGAAATGATCCGCACACGGCCCGAGTTCGCCCAGAAGCTGTGGACGATCACGAAGGCCCTGCAGAGCGGGCTGAAGGAGGCCGGCCTGGACATCGGTGTCACCAACAGCTGCGTGACACCCGTGATGATGAAGGGCAGCATTCCCGAGGCCACCAACGTGGTGCTCGACCTCCGCGAGAACCATGGCATTTTCTGCAGCATCGTGGTCTATCCGGTCGTGCCCAAGGACGTCATCCTGCTCCGCCTGATCCCTACGGCGGTTCACACCATGGAGGACGTGCAACGCACCATCAACAGCTTCAAGGAGGTGAAGAAGAAGCTGGAGGCGGGGGCCTACCAGGGCGACAAGGTGGTGAGCGTGAACGCCTGATCGGCTTGCATGGCATCCCCTGCTGCTGGCAGGGGACTTGTGTGCGTGAAGGGTGGCTTGCGCAGCGGCACCTACCTTGCGCGCATGAGCATGAACATGGCACCCGCGCAGGTATTGGGCATGGCCCTGCTTGTTGGCATACCCGCCCGGTCAGACGCACAGGCGCAATGGCCCCTGGTGCTGGATACCGCCGGCTAC
>CAZUNW010000294.1:0-2582 GCA_964621425.1 uncultured Chryseobacterium sp.
GCGGTGGCCTTCACGATGAAGCTGGCGATGGACTACCGCCAGAAGTACGGCACCGACATCTGGGTCGACATCCTCTGCTATCGCAAGCATGGCCACAACGAGGGCGACGAGCCCAAGTTCACGCAGCCGGTGCTTTACAGGGCCATTGCCGCCCATCCCGACCCGCGCGCCATTTACACGCAGAAGCTCATCGACAGCGGGGTTGAGGGCGCCAAGGAACTGGCCGCGGAGATGGAGCGCGGCTTCACCGCCATGCTGGACGAGCGCCTGACCGAGGCCAAGCAGCATCAGGTTGGTCGCATCACCAACTTCATGGCCGAGCGCTGGAAGGGCTTCCGCCGCGCCACCACGGCAGACCTGGTCAACGCACCCGCCACGGGTGTCGGCAAGGATACGCTGCGGATGATCGGCGAACGTCTGTCCATGTCCCACCCCAACGGGCGGAAGTTCTTCAGCAAGCTGGAGAAGATCCTGGGTGACCGCAAGCGCATGATGACCGATGAGCTGCTGGACTGGGGCCTTGCGGAACTGCTCGCCTATGGTTCGCTGCTGGCGGAGGGCCGGCCTGTCCGTTTCACCGGGCAGGACGTTGAGCGGGGCACCTTCAGCCATCGCCACGCCGTGGTGAAGGTGGAGGACAGCGACGAGGAGTTCATTCACCTGAAGCACATCCGCGAGGGCCAGGGCCTGCTGCAGATCTACAATTCGCTGCTGAGTGAGTACGCGGTGCTCGGTTTCGAGTATGGCTACGCCCTCACCGATCCCAACACGCTCACCATCTGGGAAGCCCAGTTCGGCGACTTCGTGAACGGCGCGCAGATCATCCTTGACCAGTACCTGTGCTGTGCCGAGGAGAAGTGGAACACGCAGAACGGGCTGGTGATGCTGCTGCCCCACGGGTACGAGGGCCAGGGCGCCGAGCACAGCAGCGCGCGCATGGAGCGCTTCCTGCAGAGTTGCGCCCATGAGAACATGGTGGTCGTGAACTGCACCACTCCAGCCAACTTCTTCCACGTGCTGCGCCGCCAGCTGGCCTGGGATTTCCGCAAACCGCTGGTGGTGTTCACCCCCAAGAGCCTTCTGCGCCACCCGCGCTGCATAAGCCCCCTGGACGATCTGGTGAAGGGGCGTTTCCAGCCATTCATCGATGATGCCACCGCCGATGCACGCCAGGTACGCACCGTGATCCTCACCCAGGGCAAGGTGCACTACGATCTGGCAGAGCATCGTGAGGCGAACGGCATCACGGACACCGCGCTCCTGCGCGTGGAGCAGTTGCACCCGCTACCGGTGGATGCCATCCGTGATGCGTTGAAGGCATACTCCAAGGCGGACCGCTTCCTGTGGGTGCAGGAGGAGCCGCGGAACATGGGCGCGTGGACGCACGTCCTGACACACCTGCAGCCCGAGCTCGGCGTGAAGCTGGAGTGCATCAGCCGCCCGGCCAGCGGTGCCCCGGCCACCGGCAGCAGCAAGCGTAGCGCCAACCAGCAGGTCTCGATCATCGAACAGGCCTTCGGGTCCGGCAGCTCCGGCGGCCGCAAAGCCACCTCCACCCGCAAGGCCCGCGCCTGACGACACCATTCCCAACGCCCACCGCACAACGAGCATGGCCATCATTGACATCAAGGTCCCCAGTCCCGGGGAGAGCATCAGCGAGGTGCGCATCGCACAATGGCGCGTCAAGAGCGGTGACACCGTCGAAAAGGACCAGGTGCTCGCCGAGATCGACAGCGACAAGGCCACGCTGGAACTCAACGCCGAGGCCGAGGGCCGCGTGGAGCTGCTCGCGGAAGCGGACGCCACGGTGAACGTGGGCGATGTGGTCGCCCGCATCGATACGAGCGTGAAGGTGGAGAGGAAGGTGAAGGAGGAGAAGCCGGCGAAAGCCGAGAAGGTCGCCGCTGTGGCGGCCACCGTCCCTGCAGCGCCGCCTGCCGTCCCGGCGCATGCGACCCCGTTGGCCAAGGCCATGCTGGAGGAGAAGGGCGTGGACCCCGCCCGGGTGAAGGGCAGCGGCCCGAACGGGCGGATCACCAAGAGCGATGTGCAGGCCTACATGGCCGGCGGCGTGGATGCTGGCACCAGCCTCATGAACGGTTGGGGCGGATCGCGCAATGAACAGCGTACCAAGATGACCACCCTGCGCAAGAAGGTGGCCGAACGCCTGGTGAGCGTGAAGAACACCACCGCCATGCTCACCACCTTCAACGAGGTGGACATGAGCGCCGTGATGGCGCTGCGGGACAAGTACAAGGACAGGTTCAAGGAGCAGAATGGGGTCAACCTGGGCTTCATGAGCTTCTTCACCAAGGCGGTCACGGAGGCACTTCGCCTTTACCCGGCGGTGAACGGGCAGGTGCAGGGGGACGAGATCGTCACCTTCGACTACGCCGACGTGGGCATCGCGGTAAGCAGCCCCAAGGGCCTCATGGTGCCTGTGCTGCGCAATGCCGAGCGCATGGGGCTGGCCGAGATCGAGGCCGGCATCAAGGCGCTCGCGCTCAAGGCCCGCGATGGCAAGCTGAGCATCGAGGAGATGACCGGCGGTACTTTCACCATCACCAACGGCGGGGTGTTCG
>CAZUNW010000295.1:0-2577 GCA_964621425.1 uncultured Chryseobacterium sp.
ACTTCGCCAAGGCCATGTTCGGCCCGGCGGTGGCCATCCGCATGCGGCCCAGCTACTTCCCCTTCACCGAGCCCAGCGCCGAGGTGGACATGAGCTGCACCATCTGCAACGGCGCGGGGTGCACGGTCTGCAAGCACAGCGGGTGGGTGGAGATCATGGGCTGCGGCATGGTGGATCCCGCGGTGCTGGCCAACTGCGGCATCGACCCCGGGGAGTACAGCGGTTTCGCCTTCGGCATGGGCGTGGAGCGGATCGCGCAGCTGCGCTACCGCGTGCCCGACCTGCGGCTCTATTGGGAGAACGACGTGCGCTTCCTGGAGCGCTTCAGCGCCGAGGCCTTCCGTGGCTGAACCACCGATCCGGCGCACCCGCGCGACCCCATGGCGGACACCTCCCCTCCCGCAGCGGTGCTGGGCACCGACGTGCTGATCGTGGGCGGCGGTCCTGGTGGCTGCGCTGCCGCGCTGCAGCTGGGGCGGCACGGGGTGCGCACCGCGCTGGTGGAGCGCGCCGTGCCGCCGCGTGACAAGGTGTGCGGCGATGCGCTCAGCGGCAAGGTGATGCGCGTGCTGGAGCGGATCGACCCGGCCCTGGCCGCACGCGTGAATGCCGATGCGCGCCGCATGCCCAGCTGGGGTGTCACCTTCGTGGCACCCGGCGGTCGCGCCCTGCGCGTGCCGTTCAGCCGGCATACGGGCCAGGGAGAAGCACCCGGGGCCATCCTGCCCCGCCTGGCCTTCGATGCCCTGCTCTTCGAGGCGGTGAAGGCGCGCGATGCCGTGCGCGTGCTGGAGGGCACGCAGGCCACCACCTACGAACGCAGTTCGGACGGCTGGCGCGTGACCGTGCGGGGACCGCAGGGCGACACGGTGGTGCACTGCCGGATGGTGCTCGCGGCGGACGGGGCCAACTCGCACTTCGCACGGCATGTGGCGGGCCTGCCCATGGAGCCGCGGCACCATGCGGCCGGCGTGCGGGCCTACTACAGTGGTGTGACCGGGCTGGACCCGCAGGGCTTCATCGAGCTCCACTTCCTGCGCGAGCTGCTGCCGGGCTACCTGTGGATCTTCCCCCTGCCCGGTGGGCGCGCCAACGTGGGCCTGGGCCTGCGCAGCGACCGGGTCCGGGAGCGGCGCGTGGACCTGCGGTCCGAACTGGCGCGGCTGGTGACGACACACCCCACCCTGCGCGACCGTTTCGCCGGGGCGGTGGCCGAGGGGCCCATGCAGGGCATGGGGCTTCCGCTTGCCAGCAGGCGGCATGCGCTGAGCGGTGCGGGCTACCTGCTGATCGGCGATGCAGGCCACCTGATCGACCCCTTCACCGGGGAAGGCATCAGCCATGCGATGATCAGCGGGGTCCATGCGGCGGACGTGGCGCACGAGGCGCTGCAGGAGGAGCGCACGGACGCCGGCTTCCTGAAGGCGTACGATGCGCGTGTGTGGCGGCGGCTGGGACAGGAGGTGGCCATCAGCGCGCGCCTCCAGCAGCTGGCGCACAAGGCATGGCTCTTCGACCTCGTGGTGGACCGCGCCCTGCGCAACCCCGCGCTGGCCGACACCATCAGCAGCATGTTCACGGACATGGACCTGCGGGCGCGGCTGCGGCGGCCGGGCTTCTACATGGACCTGCTGCTGGGCCGCGCACCGAAGGCCTGAGGACGCGATGCGCTCAGCGCACGCGGCGCGCCACCAGGAACCAGTCCCACGGGAAGGGCGCACGCATCCAGCCGGGCGGGTCGGTGAACTCGGTGTCCCACGGGTACTCGAGCTTCTCCACCTGCTCCACCACCAGCCCATGGTCGGCCAGCAGGGCCTGCAGCTCCTCGGCCATGTAGTGCTTGGTGGGCACGTTGTCGATGTGCACGATGCCGTGGGCCCAGGAATCGCCGTCGGGCAGCGCCTTTTTCTGGGCCTTCACCGGGTCCATGCCCTTGCGCTGGTTGAGCTGCACGTGGCGGTAGGTGGTGAGCAGGGCCGACCCCAGGGAGGGTACCACCAGCACCAGGTGCCCGCCGCGCTTCACGCTCTGGCAGGTGGTGCGAACGATGCCGGCCCGCATGCCCGCATCGGCGTTGAGCCAGGTGTTGATGCACAGCACCACGTCGGCCTGGGGATAGCCCTTGCGGCCGGCGGAGAGGTCGGCATGCACATAGCGGATGTTACGGTACCGGCGCGCGGCCCTGGCCGCCACGGCCAGGCAGGCGCTGCTCACGTCCACGGCGTGCACCGTGCCGAAGCGGGGGGCGAGCAGGGGCAGCGTGCGGCCCACGCCGCAGCCCAGGTCGGTGGCCACGGCATCACGCCGCGCCAGGCGCTTCACCGCGCGCGCGATGAAGCCGCGCCGGTCGTTGGCAGGTACGTTGAAGATCTCGTCCTCGAAGGTGGTGGCCACCTGGTCCCATTCGCGTTCGTGCATGGTGCGGGGTGTCTGGCGGCGATGAAGGTATCCGGCACGCCCGCGCACGGCGGGCCCTTGCGGGGACGGGTATCCACGATCGGCGGTGTGCAACCGCACGCACGTGCGGGTTCGGTCAGGCCGGGCTCAGCTTCAGCATGTTCGCCATGCCCTTCTCGG
>CAZUNW010000296.1:0-2564 GCA_964621425.1 uncultured Chryseobacterium sp.
GCTGCGGCGAACTCGCCGATGCTGTGGCCCACCATCGCATCGGGCGTGATGCCCCAATGCATCCACAGCTTCGCGAGGCTGTATTGCATGGTGAAGAGCGAGGCCTGTGTGTAGATGGTCTGCTTGAGCTGGTCAGCGGCCTTCTCCTCTTCACCGGCCTTCGGGAAGATGATGGCCTTGAGGTCGGTGTTGAACTCCCTCGAGAAGAGTTCACAGCAGCGGTCGAAGTGTTGTTTGAAAACGGGCTCGCTTGCGCAGAGGTCGCGTCCCATGTTCACGTACTGCGAACCCTGGCCGGGGAACATGAAGACCACGCCGGGTGCGGCCTCGTGCAGCTCGCGTGTACCGACCAGGTTGGTGTCCTTGTTGGCGATGGCCTCGATCACTTCAGCATGGCTGCCACCCACGATGAGGCGGCGGTGCTTGAAATGGCGGCGGCCGACCTGCAGGGTGTAGGCGGCATCGGCCAGGGAGGTCGTCGGATGCGTTTCCAGCCAGGTGCGGAGGTTGTCCGTCATGGCATCCAGGCTGGCCTTGCTCTTGGCGCTGAGCAGGAACAACTGCTTGTCGCGTGAAGTGCTGGAGGCCGCAGCCAACGGTGGTTCCGCGAGGATCACGTGCGCGTTGGTGCCGCCCACGCCGAAGCTGCTCACGCCCGCTATGCGGGGCCGGCCCGGTACACGCGGCCAGGCATGGTTGTCCTGCGCCACGCGGAAGGGCGAGTTCGCGAAATCGATCGCGGGGTTCGGCTTCTCGAAGCCGATGCTCGCCGGGATGTGCTCGTGTTGAAGCGCCAGCGCGGTCTTGATCACGCCCGCTGCACCGGCCGCCGCCGTGAGGTGACCGATGTTCGATTTGATCGATCCTAGAGCGCACCAAGGGTGCGCGGGCGCGCCTTGACGCGCCCCTGCGGTTTCGGCGTTGAATGCCAAAGACAACGCCGAAACCTCGATCGGGTCGCCCAGTGGGGTCGCCGTACCATGCGCTTCAACATAGGTGATCTGGTCCGGTGTCACACCCGCATCGGCCTGCGCCAGGGCGATGACCTCGGCCTGGCCGCGCACGCTCGGGGCGGTGAAGCTGGCCTTGTCGCTGCCGTCGTTATTCAACGCGGCGCCCTTGATCACCGCATAGATGAGGTCCTTGTCGCGCTCGGCGTCCTCCAGGCGCTTCAGCACGATGATGCCGCAGCCGTCGCTGAAGCTGGTGCCCTTGCCGCTGGCATCGAAGGTGCGGGTGCTGCCGTCGGGGCTGTACATGCCGCCCTCGTTGTACACGATGCCGCTGTTGATGGGCGCGGTGATCGCGATGCCACCGGCCAGCGCCATGTCGCATTCGCCATCGCGCAGCGCCTTGAAGGCCTGGGCGATAGCCACCAACGAGGTGCTGCATGCGGTGTGGATGCTCAAGGCCGGACCACGCAGGTCGAACTCGAAGGCGAGCCGCGTGGCGATGTAATCCTTCTCATTGGCCGTCATCACCGCGAAGTCGCCGACCTGTTCGATGAGCTCGGGATGGCCGATGACGTTGCGCGTGAAGTAGGTGTTGTTGCCCATGCCCGCGTACACGCCTATGAGGCCGTTGAACTGTGCGGGATCGTACGCGGCGTCCTCCAGCGCGGCCCAGGCACACTCCAGGAACACGCGCTGCTGCGGGTCCATCAGTGCGGCCACCTTGGGGTTCACCCCGAAGAAGGCATGGTCGAACTTGTCGGCATCAGCGATCACGCCGCGGGCCTTCACATAGTACGGGTCGTTGCGCAGCTCTGCGGGCACGCTCGGGTCGATATCCTCGGCGCTCCACGTGGTGATGCTGTTCTTCTTCGCCAGCAGGTTCTGCCAGAGCTGCTCCACGTTCTCCGCACCGGGGAAGCGGCCGGACATGCCGATGATGGCGATGTCGCCACGCTTGGTCGCGTCATGACGCGACCCTATGCGGGCTTTCGCCATCTCGGCTGGGGATACGGCGCTCGCGTCGCCTTCCAAGAACGCTGCGCAAGCCCGGATGGTCGGGTGCTGGTAGAGCTTCACGATGGGCAGCTTCAGTCCATGGCCTTCGAGCTGCGCCACGCACTGGATGCTCAGCAGTGAGTTACCGCCGAGGTCGAAGAAGTTGTCGTCGATGCCCACGCGATCGATGCCGAGCAGATCGGCCCACACGTCGGCCAAGGTCTTCTGCACACGGGTGGTCGGTGCAGCGAAGGCCACATCCAGGTCCGGACGCTTCACATCCGGCGCGGGCAGGGCCTTGCGGTCTATCTTGCCGCTCGGGGTGCGCGGCAGCTCCTTCACGGCGACGAAGGCGGAAGGTTGCATGTAGTCGGGGAGGAGGGCCGCGAGGTGCTTGCGCAGCTCGTTCGTGCCCAGGTCATGCTTCGCGACATAGTAGCCGATGAGCCTCTTCAGGCCCGGACGGTCCTCGCGCACGGTGGCCACGGCCTGCTCCACCCCGGGGTGCTTCTCCATCGCCACTTCCACCTCACCCAGCTCGATGCGGTAGCCGCGCACCTTCACCTGTCCGTCGATGCGACCCTTGTAGTCAATCTCGCCGTGCGGCAGTTCCAC
>CAZUNW010000297.1:0-2523 GCA_964621425.1 uncultured Chryseobacterium sp.
AACAGCAGCACCAGCCAGAAATGCGCCCAGAGCACGGCCACATCCAGGAGCATGCCGATGCTGACGAAGAAGAAGCTGATGAACACCTCGTGGAACGGGAGGATGTTGCCCGTGGCCTGGAACCTGTGCTCGCTCTCGCTGATGACGAGTCCGGCGAAGAAGGCGCCGAGCGCGAGCGACAGTCCGATCGCGCTGGTGAGCCATGCGGTGGCGAAGCAGAGCACCACGATGGTGGTGATGAAGAGCTCACGGCTGCGTGTGCGCACCACCGCGTCCAGCAGGCGGGGCACGGCGTACCGCGCGAGCAGGTAGACCAGCACCACCAGCGCCAGCATCTTGCCCACCAAGGCCAGCAGGTCGGTCCACGGGTCGGCGCTGCGGCCTGCCAGCATGGGCGTCACCAGGATCATGGGCACCACGATGATGTCCTGGTAGATGAGCATCGCGGAGGATGCCCGTCCATGTGGTGCGCCAACGGCACCCTGTTCCTGCAGAAGCTTGAGCACGATGGCGGTGCTGCTGAGTGAGAACAGGAACCCGAGGAACACGCTCTGCGGCCATCCTAAGCCCAGCTTGTGCGCCAGCCAGGCGGTGAGTGCCACGGTGCCCACCACCTGCAGGGTGCCTCCCACCAGCACGGTGCGCGCAACGGATGCCAGACTGGAAAGGCTGAACTCGATGCCGATCACGAAGAGCAGGAAGATGACCCCCACCTCGGCCAGCAGTTCCACCTCGTGCGTGGCACCCACGAACCCGAACCCGTGCGGACCGCATATGGCGCCCGTGGCCAGGTAGCCCAGTAGCACCGGAAGCTTGAAGCGCTTGAACAGCAGGATCATGCCCACCGAGAGGCCGAGGATCAGGACGATCTCCTGCAGCAGCGGGATCTGCATGGGTCAGTTGTCCTTGAAGACCAGCCACACGGCGGCCACCAGAAGCACCGCGGCCAGCGCATGGTTCCAGCGCAATGGCTCGTGGCGGAAGGCGATGGCGGTGAACGCGGCGAAGACCACCAGCGTGATGACCTCCTGCACCACCTTGAGCTGCACCAGCGTGAAGGGGCCTCCATGGTCCACGTGTCCGAGCCGGTTGGCCGGCACCTGCAGGCAGTATTCCAGGAAGGCAATGCCCCAGCTGATGAGCACCACGCTGAAAAGCCCGAGCTGCTTGGCCCAATGCCACTCGCGGAACTTGAGGTGCCCGTACCAGGCAAGCGTCATGAACGTGTTGCTCGCGACGAGCAGGAGGATGGTCCAGGTTCCGCGCATCAGGATGTCGATGCCCGCGAAGGTGGTGCGCCCGGGCACGCGCAGGGGAGGAGGGGGCCACCAGTTCCCCAAGGGGGGGTGTTGATGGGCGGAGGTCAACCCTCGCGGCGGGTCCGACCCCAGGTGCGGTACTGCTCCGTCACGGGCGGCCTGCTCCGGTCAACCTCGCGCAGCGGCTCGCATTCCTTCAGGGTGGCGTGCAGTTGTGCGGGCAGTTGCTGGTAGAGCTTTGTTCCCTCGGTCTTCCAGGCGAGCATCTCGTCGCTCACGTCCTTCACAACGCGCGCCGGGTTGCCCACGATCACCTTGCGCGGCTCCCACACGGTTTCTGCGGCCAGGAAGCTCAATGCCCCGACAATGCAGCCCTCGCCCAGCACAACGTTGTCCATGAGGACCGCGTTCATGCCCACCAGACAGTTGGCGCCGATGGTTGCCCCGTGTATGATGGCGCCATGCCCGATGTGGGCGCCCGGGTGCAGGACCACCTTCACTCCGGGGAACATGTGGATGGTGCAGTTCTCCTGCACGTTGCAGCCGGCCTTTACAACGATCTCCCCCCAATCCCCGCGCAGGGCGGCGCCGGGACCGATGTACACATCCGCGCCGATCACCACGTTGCCGGTCACGCACGCTTGGGGATGCACGAAAGCGGTGGGATGCACCACCGGTCGATGGTCGTTGAAGGAGTACAGCATGTCTGGGGCCGCCGGCAGGGCGGAACGGTGCCGAAACTAGCACGCGCCCGGCAGCCCGCACATGTTAAGCCAGCGTTAAGCATTTCATCCTGACGTCCGCCGTATGTGGACCCGGTTACTTTTGGCCCGCCAAACCCGCACACCATGGCCCTCGGCTCATTGTTCCAGATCTTCCGTCCGAAGGACAGGATCTTCTTCTTCCACTTCGAGGCCTCCGCGGCCAACGTGCTGCGCATGAGCGAGGACCTGGTGGCGATCATGGCCACCGAGCCGGGCGCACAGCGCACGGCCATTTTGGAGCGGCTGGAGATCACCGAGCGTGCGAACGACGACCTCACGCACACCATATTCACCGAGCTGGCGCGCAATTTCATCACGCCGCTCGACCGGGAGGACATCCACTATCTGGCCAGCAGCCTCGACGATGTGGCTGATTTCATCCTGGCCGCGGCCAAGAATCTCGAGCTGTTCGGGATCAACAAACCGGACGACACCGCGCGGGAACTGGCCAGGCTGGTGAACGAGGGCTGCAAGATCATCCAGATGGCCGTCCAGGGGCT
>CAZUNW010000298.1:0-2512 GCA_964621425.1 uncultured Chryseobacterium sp.
CGGCCACCGTGGTGAGGCGGTCACCAAAGCCCGCCGCCATCACGTTGCGCTCCACCACGCGCAACTGGCCCGGCAGGTCCACCACCAGCATCCGCACGAGCGGGTCATGGCGCAGGCAGCTCAACGCCCATTTGCCCGTGTTGCCACCCACGTCCATCACCACCCCCGGGTGGTCGCTGAACACGATCTCCAGGGCGGGCGGGAACGAGTGGTCGCTGTAAAAATGGTCGAAGTGGAACCAGCTGCTGCGCACGTGCTGCGGCAGGTGCGCGAGACCCTGGTACACCGTGGGCCAGTCACCGAACTCCTTGAGCCCGGCCGGGCGGCCTTCCACGAGCGCCTCCTCCAGGTGCGCGAGGCCCGCGAAGCAAACGTCTCCGGTGAAGTCCATGTTCACCCTCGTCATGTCGTCGAAGGCCAGCATCACCCCCGTCTTCGTCAGCACCATGCGTCCATCGGCCTGGTCCAGCACATCGGCGGTCAGGGCCATGTCGGTAAGCACCATCACGGCGTATGGCGAAAGCCCGGACGCCCCTGCCAGTTCATCGCGTGTGAGGCCCGTGGTACCGGCATCCGCCAGCGCCTTGAACAGGCCCTTGCGCTGCATTACCCAGCAGGCCTGGAACACCATGGGCCCGAAGGCGATGCGTTGAGCGGCGGCCTTGGCTTCCATCGCGCTGGGTTCCTTGCGTGCCCCGCTGGTGCGTCGGGTCCGTTGTGCATTGTTGCTCATCGTGCGGTACGTGTTGGTTCGGGCCTGTGGTCTTTCCGGTTGCTCGTGCTAAGGGCTGGGGGAACGTGCTGCCCAGGTTCATGCCTGTCGGTGCAGGCCGGTGCGCCTGTCAATGAAGAGCTGCGGTTTGCGGTTGTCCCTCGGCCATTTCAGCGCCTCGATGGCGGCCGTGGGCAGCGTGGTCATGCGCGGGGCCACCCGCAGCACCGCGCGCAGGTGCTCGCGCAGCACCTCCAACGCTCCGCCCTCCAGGTCCACCAGCACTTCGAGGTCGTCACCGCCCAGCTCGTCCGTGGTGCACACAACCACGAAGCCGGGGATGACGGGCATGGCGTTGATGGCGTCCAGCACCTGGGCGGGGAAGAGTGTTGTACCGCGCACCTTCAGGCGTTGCTGCCTGCGCCCCAGCACCGGGCCCAGGTGAAGCCCGCCGCCGCTGCCGTCCATCGCCCCGTCGTAGCGCACGCAGATGTCCCCGGTCCGGTAGCGGAGCAGGGGCATCGCACTCACATGGAAGGGGGTCACCACCACCTCGCCGGCCTCGCCATGGGCCACCGGGCGGTCCTGCTCATCGAGCACTTCCACGAGCATCAACTGGGGTTGCACCGCATGGCCACTCCCTTCATGTGTCTCGGTGCATGCCGTGGCCATCTCCGTGCTGGCGTAGGTGCCCAGCAGTTCAATGTCCCAGCCCTCCTTGATGCGGCGCCCCAGGTTGTTCCATCCTCCACCGGGCGCGTGGATGGGTTCCCCGATGCATACGGCCTTGCGGACGGCACTGCGGCCGGGGTCGATGCCGTGCGCGCGCGCATGCTCGATGAGCTTCACCAGGAAGCTCGGTACGGCGACCAGCACGGTGCTGCCGAACCGGTGGATGCTGTCCCATTGCAGGGCCGCGGCCCCGGGTCCCACGCGGACCACCCCTGCCCCAAGTGCGCGTGCGCCGAGGAAGTAGGCCAGCCCCGCCATGAAACGCCGGTCCAGCGTGGTGGTCAGTTGCACCACGTCGTCGGCTGACACACCCGCCATCAGCAGGGAGTTGTGCTCATTGGCCGTAAGGCGCTCCAGGTCGGGTTCATCGAGCAGGAGTGCCAGTGGCCTTCCCGTCGTACCGGAGGTGGTGACGTGGTCGATCACGGCGCGGCGTTCCACGCAGCAAAGGGCGTCGCCTGCCTGCTCCAGGTCCGTGTTCAGGGTGAAGGGCAAGCGGTGCAGATCCCCCACACCCTGCACATCACCGGCATCGATGCCCAGGTCCTTGAAGCGCTGCCGGTAGAAGGGTGAGCATCGGGACAGCCGGTCCGTATGTGCGCGCAGGAGCCCGTCCTGCATCGCGGCGACGGCCCCTGCATCGAGGCCCTTGGGGAGCTTCAGTTCCGGGCGCATTCCTCCAGTGCCTTCTCAAGTTCACGTCGCTCGGCCGCGCTGGACACGTTGCGTGCCAGGGCCTCTCGGAAATAGCCTGCTGCGCGCACCGCGTCGCCCTGTGCGCGGTACCACCAGGCCAGGTCGCTGTAGGTGATGGCGTTGTGCGGATCGGTACGGATGTAGGCGGCCTCGTCATCCGCTGAAAGGGGATAGGCACGGCCGGTCACCCTGCGTTCAAGCATGGCGGACCGCATCGCCCGATGCCATACCAGGTCGTCCATGGCGGGGGAATCGAGCAGCGTGTCCGCCGGAAGGGTCTCGGCCATGTGCAGGGGGGGCGAAGGCTGGTGGGTGAAGCCGCGGGCAAAGATGGCCCGCACCGGTGCTGGCACCTCACCTGGCGAGGCGCAG
>CAZUNW010000299.1:0-2180 GCA_964621425.1 uncultured Chryseobacterium sp.
ATCTAGTATGCCGTCTTCTGCTTGAAAAAAAACACGTTTTCAATGACCATGTCGCTGCCCTGCCATCCAGCGGGGAGGTTATCCATCCTCACGAAGCCGGTGGGCACACCGCTCACCCCGCCGGTGTTCTGCTTGGCGCTCTCGATCTGCGCGATGGCATCGCGGATCAGGTCGCTCATCGGCTCGTAATTCCGCTTCAGGTTGCCGCTGGTGATGCCGTACAGATCCTGTTCGGTCTTGTCCAGCAGGTCGAACACGTCGGCCGTCTCATCGAAGGCGTCACGCATCGTCTCCGACGAGATGCGGATCAGCTCGCGCAGGATGTGCTTCTGGCTGATGATGCGCGCGTGGTATTGCACGTTAGCGCTGCTGGCCACCTTGTTCGTGAGCTGGCTGATGTAGAAGGGGCCGCCCACGACGTCCAGCTCGCCGCGCTTCCGGAGCTCCTCGGTCACGGTGAGGATGTCGATCGGCTGGTCGCTGCGGAAGAGGCCCTGCACCGCATCGAAAATGCGGCGGTGGGCATCCACGTAAAAGCTCTCGGGGCTCAGGATGTCGATGGCTTCGTTCACCGCGTTCCGCTCCAGCATCAGCGCACCGAGCACCGCCTGCTCCAGCTCGGGGGCCTGGGGGGGCAGCTTGCCGGCCTCCAGCGCGGGGTCGATCAGGGACGGGGCGGTGCGGCGCCGGCGGTCGGCGCGGATCGGTGAGTTGTCGGCCATCAGGAGCGGGGGAAGCGGACGGGAAGGGGCCAAAAATAGACGCACCGCACCCCGGTCGGTCCGGTCTTCATCAACATCTCATCCCCCGCGCGCTAACATTGCGGGTGTGGATGAACAGCGCACCACCGGCAGGGAACGACCGTCCCCCGACCCGCATCGCCTGGCCATCTGGGCGTCCATGCTGGGCACGGCCTGCATGCTGGCAACCGCCGTCGCCTGCCGCAAGGACCAGGACCGCAACGCCCCCACGGTGAACATCGTCGCACCGGGGGCCGGAGCACAGTTGCAGGTGCCCGGCGTCATCGCGGTACGCGCCCGGGTGGCGGATGACCGGCAGGTCACCAGCGTCCGCTTCGCCCTGCTCAACACCGATGGCATACCCATCGCCACAGGCCCCACCGTCACGGTGAACGCCGCATCCGCCGAAGTGGAGGGCGCACTGGCCCTGGACGACGAGCAACTGCGCTCCTGCGCGTGCACCATCGCCGTAACAGCCTCCGACGGCGCGAACGGGACTCGCGCCTACCGCTCGCTCCAAGTGCTGGAGGCCCCGCTGCGCCTGCGCGCCCTGCACGTGGTGTCCACCTCCGGTGGCACGACCACCGTGCTGCGCATCGACAGCACCGGTGCGGCGGGCCTGCTGACGGAGCTGACCCAGGACGCCCGCCACGCCGTGCTCAGCTCCACCTCGGGCACCCTCGTCATCGCGGGTGACGTCACCGGCCCGTTGACCGCACTGGACGTGGACGATGGTAGTGTGCGCTGGCAGCAGCCGAACACCAACGCCTTCGGGGGGACCTTTTTCACCGGGCTCGACCGCGTGGACGGCGACCGCCTGGCGGTGGCGCGTGCGGACGGCCAGCTGCGGGCCTACGCGGCACGTGACGGTGGGTCCTTCTTCACTGCCCAGGCCTTGGACGGACGCTACCCGCGCAGGACGGGCGGCCTGGAAGACCTCCTGCTGAGCGAACAACCGCAGGTGGCGGGCAGCGGGCGCATACTGGCCATGTACACGGCCTACACGGGGGAGCTGCAGGATGAGCAGGCGCTGGACCTGGCGCTGGCGGGCATCGCCCCTCTGGACGCGGAACGGGTGCTCCTGTTCGGCGAGCGCAACGGCGATGGCGTGGTGGAGGAGCGCAACGTGCTGCTCGGGGGCGGCTGGGAGCCCGCCGTTCTGGCCGGGCAGCCCATCACCGCACTGGCCTCCGCACCGGGGCAGGTGCATTTCCTCGCCACGCCTGCCGGCCTGATGCGATACACCTACACCTCCAACGCGGTAAGCCCGCTCGGAAGCGACCCGGTGGACCAGGTGGCGCGCGATGCCGTTTCGGGCGCCCTGTTCACGGCAGCAAATGGACTGGTAAGGCGGGTGGACGCATCCAGCGGCACGGTGCTGCAGACGTGGTCGGCCACCGGTACGGTGATCGCCCTCCTCCCCTGCTACAACCGGGAACC
>CAZUNW010000299.1:2190-2497 GCA_964621425.1 uncultured Chryseobacterium sp.
GCAAGACACACACACTGGCGCACTGGGCCGAGGGCTTCGCCTTCTCCATCACCCCCATGGCACAGAACTTCTTGATGCGGCGCTCCACAAGGGTGTCGGCGCTGGTCTTGCACAGCTTGTCCAGCGTCCGCACCACCTCAGCCTTCACCAGCTTGCAGGCCCCCTCCACATCGCAGTGTGCGCCGCCCAAGGGCTCGGGGATGATCCCGTCGATGAGCTTGTTGGCAAGCATGTCCTGTGCGGTGAGCTTCAGCGCCTCGGCGGCCCGGGCCTTGTGGTCCCAGCTGCGCCATAGGATGGAACTGCA
>CAZUNW010000300.1:0-454 GCA_964621425.1 uncultured Chryseobacterium sp.
ATAGCCTGTGACTTCTCTCGGTAACATAAGCATACAGGTTCCCTGAGGCCAGTGTGTCGTAGTTCATCAGTCCATACTCGGCAGTTGATGCGCTGTAATCCACATACGGCGGATTCCCGATGATCACATCGAAGCCGCCGCGCTGGTGGACAATGCCATAGTACTCTGCGAACCAGTGGAAGGGCATGTGGCTCGCCTTCCATGCGGCGAACTGCTTCTGCTGCTTGGGCAGGTCGGTAATGCTGTAGCTCTTGGCCAGGTAGACATCCAGTTCGTCGCGCAGGGCGGCCAGGCGCTTGTGCAGCTCGTCCTTCGCTTGGCGGAAGGTCTGGTAGTCCTCGCCCTCGTTCATCTGGATCTCCTTGTAGCGCTCAAAGGCCTTGTCCACCACTTCGCACTTCTCCTCCACGCGGTCCTGTTCGGTGGTGTCGAAGTCCAGGCTCCAGGCGCTGAT
>CAZUNW010000300.1:464-2487 GCA_964621425.1 uncultured Chryseobacterium sp.
TGCCTTTCACTTCGGCCTTGGTGGCAAAGCCCACCAGCGTGTTACCGCTGCGGATGTTGAAGTCGATGTCCGGCAGTGGTTCTATGCCGTAGTTGTCCTGCCGGGTATCGGGGTCCACGGTGCTCACCAGCTTCAGGAAGAGGCGCAGCTTGGCGATCTCCACGGCCTCGCGCATGATGTCCACGCCGTAGAGGTTCTGCAGGATAATGCTCTTGTAGATGAAGTAGTCGCGGTTGGGGTGCTGCTCCATGCGATCCAGCACCTTGCGGAACTCGGGGTGCTTCCTGCCGCTGCCCTTCTCGTTGTCCACCTCCACGAACCACTGCATGCGGTCCAGGCATTGCTCGTACAGCGGTTGCAGGATGCCCAGTGCCGCGAAGAGGAAGGCGCCACTGCCGCAGGTGGGGTCCAGCACGGTGATGCGGCTGATGGCATCGTAGAAGGCGCCCACCAGGTCGCTGCCCTCGTACTCGTGGATCACATCCTGCGCGAACTGGCGGATGTCCAGGTTGTAGGTGATCAGGTCGTTGATGGTGGTCACTTCACCCGCCACCAGTTTGCGGCGGACCTCCAGGTAGCGGCGGCGGCGCTCGATCAGCTCGCGGTAGATCTCCGTAGGCAGGGCGATGTCCTCCGGCGCGCGCACGTTCCACGCCTTGCGGATCTTCCACAGGTCCTTCTGCTCAGGGTCGAGGCCGGTGCGCACATCGTCGGGTAGGTCGGCGAAAAGCGTCGACCGGTACCACGGGGTATCGGGCGCTTCGGCCGCCAGCGCGGCGACCATTTCCGGCGTTATGCCCTTGCGTACGCTGGGGTATATATAGGAGTCGGGGTCGTCGCGCAGCAGTTTCCACACCCCACCTTCGGGTTTGAAGGCCTGCGCGTCCTTGCGCTTGGCCTCATCGAAGAGCCAGGGGATGATGGTGTTCTTGCTGATGTACTCAGTGATGTCCTCCTTGGTGTAGTAGGCGCCCATCTGCGCCCGGTCGTTGATATACTGCTCGAAGATGTAGCCGATCACATCGGGGTTCACATCGCGGCCGCTGCTGCTGGCGCGGGTGTCCAAGTGCCAGTTCCAGGTATCGAAGAAGGCAAAGAGGTTCTCGAAGGCCTTGTCGCCCACCTCGATGGGGTGGTTCTTCTCCAGCTCATGCACATCGAAGAGACCGCCGTTCAGGTAAGGCACCTTGCCGATCTCCTTCAGCAGTTCCGCACTGCGTGTGTGGCTGCCCAGCCCTTGGTGGAAGAGCACCAGCAGGAAGTCGCGGTAGAAGGTGTAGAACTTGTTAGCTCCGCGTTTCTGTTTGCTCTCCTTCAGCTTGTTCTGCAGGTAGTCGGGGTCGCCGTTCAGGAAGCCCTTCTTCTGGATGAAGTAGATGAACATCAGGCGGTTCAGCATCAGGCTGGCGTACCATTCCTGGTCCACCTTCTCCTGGATGCCCTTGATGAACTTGAGGAAGTCCTTGTGCTGCGCGCTGAACTCGCGGTAGAACTTCTTGGTGACCTCCTTGGTGTTGCGCTCGAACTGAGCGGTCACCTGCTCCTTCACATCCACCAGCGTAATGGCCTCTTCGGCCTCCAGCGGAATGAAGAGGCCGCTGAGCTTCTGGAAGAGCTGCTCGGGGTCGGTGCCTTTGTGCCAGGTGGCCTCGTGGTAGGTGATGGGCTGGTGCGGGCGGCGGATGGCGAGCTGCCAGACCTGCTGTGCGCCATCGGCACTACGGAACACGATGAGGTGCTCGAAGTGGATGCGCGCCACCTTCTTTTCGATGCTGAGGCGCTGGCCGCGGTCGGGTAGTTGGTCAGCGGTGTGCAGCACCACGGCGAAGCCGCGCTTATTGGCCACGGTATGCAACTCGTGCCTAGCCTTGTTCGCTTCCACAGTGAAGCGGTCGTTGGCATGGTCCCAGCCCAGCTCGTTGAAGAGCGCGGCGATGTCGCCCTTGCCGATCAGGTCCTTGAAGCGTTTGCGGGTGATGCTCTGGCTCATGCGGTCAATTTCCTAAGGCCCATGCTGCAAATG
>CAZUNW010000301.1:0-2483 GCA_964621425.1 uncultured Chryseobacterium sp.
CCGGACCGCATCTGGTTGGGCGGCGTGTCCCTGTGGACCACCAGCCTCAATGCGCAGCCGGTTCAGCTGGCGCTTTCGTTCGATTTCCCGGGCTGCTTCAACTGTGTGCACGCCGACGTGCACGACATCACCTGGTCACCTGATGGCCAGACAGCCTACGTGGCCTGCGACGGTGGCATTTACGTGAGTCCGAACCAGGGCACGGTGTTCTACGCAGCCAACCGTTTCCTGAACATCACGCAGTTCTACTCCCTGGCCTATTCCCCCAAAGGCAAGGTGATGGGTGGCACGCAGGACAACGGCACCCAGTACATCCGACTCACGGGCGGCACCACTGCCGAGGAGGCGATCGAGGTGAGCGGCGGTGACGGCTTCGACTGCGAGATCTCGCAGATCGACCCCAACATCATGTTCTCCACGGTTTACTACGGATCGCTTTCCCGCTCCGCGGACAATGGCACCAACTTCGGCGACTTCTACGATGCGCGCGTGCTGGCGTTGGGCAACCCGGGCGAACTGGGTGGCAATGGCCTGGGTGATTTCTATACCAACATCCGCCTCCACGAGAACTGGAACGATGTGAACAGCCAGGACAGCATCAGCTGGGTGAACACCACCGGCGATACCATTTTCTTCGGCGAGGTGATCACGTACAAGGGCCGCATGCCGCAGGTGGACCAATACCATACGGTGACGCAGGCCTATGTGCTGCCGGACGAGGAGCTCCAGCTGGTGGACCGGGTCCAGACCCTGTTCGCCGTGGGCTTTGCAGGTGCACAGGGCGTGTGGGTTACGCGTGACGCCTGCCAGTTCATCGAGAACGCCGAATGGTGGCGTGTGGCCAACAGCGCGGGCGGCAACGTGAACGTGCTCGAATGGTCCGCTGATGGTGACCGCCTCTTCTGGGGTACGACCGAGGGTGAGGTTTACATGGTGGAGGGCTTCAATAACGCCTATTCGCTTGACCAGGGCGACGTGGAGCTCGGTACCGATGTGCAGATCTCCAGCCCGGTGACGCTGATGTCCAGCTCCGTGCCGGTGACGGGCCTTAGCGCCGACCCCAACAACGCCGACCGGCTGTTGGTGACACAGGGTGGCTACGGCGGCTCCCAGAAGGTCCGCCTGATCACGGGTATCGGAGGTACGCCTTCGGTGACGAACAAATGGAACGTGCCCACCGAGCTGATCGGCATGCCGGTGTACGATGGCCTGATCCACTACGAGGACCCGAACATTTTCGTGGTGGGCACCGAGTTCGGCATCATGGCCACCGAGGACGGCGGTGCCACCTGGAGCTTTGAGAACACCGGCATGGACAAGGTGCCGACGTTCCAGGTGCGCCAGCAGCGCTGGAAGTGGAACACCAACCCCTATGGCCCGGATTACGTGACGAACCAGGGGGTGATCTACGCGGGCACCCATGGGCGAGGCGCGTTCCGTTCGGAGACCTTCCTCGGTGTGGCCGACCTGCCTGCTGCCGCTGGCTCCACGCAGGTACTCGGCGATCTGGGCTTCCTGCCCAACCCGGCGCAAGTGAACGCCACAGTGGTGTTCGAGCTGGCCGAGCGGCGGGATGTCACCATCACCGTCTTCGACCTGAACGGTCGCGTCGTGCGCACAGAGCGTCCGGCCAGCTATGGCCAGGGCCGCAACCAGGTGGATCTACCGGTGGCCGACCTGGCCAACGGCACCTACCTGGTAGAGCTGCGTGCTGGTGCCTCCAAACGTTCTGGCCGCCTGGTGGTTGCCCGCTGACGGAACCACTCCTTGCATGAACGGCCCCGGACAGCATCCGGGGCCGTTCATTTGCAGGTCACCAACGCCACTCCGCACCATGAAGCCCATCCGGATCGCCATCAACGGCTTCGGCCGCATCGGCCGTGTGACCGCGCGCCTGTTGCTGCAGCGCGAAGGTGTTGAGCTGGTTGCTGTGAACGACATTACGGACACCGGCACGCTGGCCCACCTGTTCAAGTATGACAGCGTGCACGGCGTCTTCCCGGGTGAGGTGGCGCACGATGCCGACCACCTGGTGTTGGGCGGCAGGCGGGTGCGTGCCCTGGCTGAGAAGGACCCCGCACGGCTCCCGTGGCATGCGCTTGGCATCGATGTGGTGATCGAGAGCACGGGCCACTTCCTTTCGAGGGAGCTGGCCAGCGTGCACCTGAAGGCCGGAGCCAGGCGTGTGATCCTGTCGGCCCCCCCGAAGGACGCCGACATCCCCAGCGTGGTGCTCGGCGTGAACGACCACATCCTGAAGGGCGACGAACCCATCATCAGCAACGCCAGCTGCACCACCAACTGCGCCGCGCCCATGATCATGGGCATCCAGGAGCTCTGCGGCATCGAGGATGGTTTCATCACCACGGTGCACAGCTTCACGGGCGACCAGCGGTTGCATGATGCCCCGCACAAGGACCTGAGGCGTGCGCGAGCCGCCACGGTAAGCATGGTGCCCACCACCACGGGCGCGGCGAAGGCCA
>CAZUNW010000302.1:0-2446 GCA_964621425.1 uncultured Chryseobacterium sp.
CCCACACCCCCCTGGGGCCTGGATTCTATCAGGTCGCAGCCAACGACACAGACCGCGTTGACATCATCCTCGACCCACGCGAGGCCCGCGTAACCCTCCTGTTCACAGGCAGGCCCCTCCAGGAACACATGGCCGTGGAGGATAGCCCAGAGAACACCCGCCTCTGGGCCTACAAGGCCGTCAGCCGGGAAGCCCAGGCCATGAGGCGCGCTGCCGAGGTGGAGCGGATGACCCTCCGTCCCGATGAAGTGGCCCGCAGCAGGTCGCTCGATTCCGTGGCCCTCCGCGCCGATGCCCTCCGCAATGAGCACCTCGACCGCATGGTAGCCGGACATCCGGACAGCTACTTCGCCCACGTCGTGCGCGCCGACCGTGCCCTGCTCGGCGCACAGGGGCTGCCCCCCATGCAGGTGGCCCGCGCATTTCCCTTCGACGATGAGGGCCTCATGCGCTGTGCCGTGCATCCACAGGCCGTGCTCGCCTTCCTGCGCAACATCCAGGCCGTGTCCGAGGTGCAGTTCGTCAACGCGTCCGACACGCTCGTGGCACTCACCGGCAGTTGCGCCCCCTGCCGCCAGTTCATGATCGAGCACCTGGTGGAGGTCTTCGCCACCTATGGCCCGGACATCGCCCTGCAGCACCTGATCGACGCCTATGTGGCACGCGAGGACCACACGCTGCGGTTCTCACCCGCCACGTTGGAAAAGGTCGCCGCCTTCCAACGGGTGTCTGTGGGCGCCGTAGGTCCCGATGCACCGCTCAAGGACCCCGCGTCCGGCGCCATTCTACAGCTTGCCGAACTGGCTAGGGGACGGCGGGCGGTCGTGCTGTTCTTCTACTCCAGCACCTGCGATCACTGCCATGAGGAAATGCCCTGGCTGGGCCGCCTGTACGATGAGCGTTCCCAGGACGGGCTGCTCGTGGTGGGCGTTGCGCTGGATGACGACGCTGGTCTGGTGGAGGCCACCCGTGCGGCCAAGGGCATGACCTTCCCGTGCTATTCCCACCTGCTGGGCTGGGGCGATCCTGCGGCGCGCGCCTACGCAGTTCAGGGCACGCCCACGCTCTTCGTGCTCGATGGCGACTTGCGCATCCACGCCAAACCGCGCGACGCTGCCGAGGCGCGTGTCGTGGTGGAGCGCCTACTGGTGCGTCCCTAAGGGGAGCGTCCAATGCGGCGCTCCGAAGGTCAGTGGCTCCAAGTCCGGCCGCCGGCTGAAGAGGCCGAACACGGACGACCCCGATCCGCTCATGCTGGCGTATTCAGCGCCCGCCTCCCGCAAGGCCCGCTTTATGCGGGCGATGGACGGGTGCAGCGTGAACACCGCTTCCTCCATCACGTTCACCAGCCGGCCCTGCCAGGTACCCATCGGTTCCTGCAGCAGTGACGGGATGTCTACGGTGGTTTCCGTGGTGCGCGTGCGCGCATACACTTCCGCGGTGCTGACGTGGATGCCAGGGTCCACCAGCACCAGCCAGGTTCCGCTCAGGTCCAGCGGAAGCGGGGTGAGCCGCTCGCCCCGTCCTTCGGCCAGGCAGGGGCCCTGCTCCAGGAAGAAGGGCGGGTCGCTGCCGAGCCGGGCGGCGAGCGTGCGGAGCACCTGGACGCCCAGGTTGAGCCCCATCAGCCGGTCAAGAAGCACCAGCATGTGTGCCCCATCGCTTGACCCTCCACCCAGGCCGGCCCCGATCGGGATGGCCTTGTGCAGGTGCACCCGCATGCCGGGCAGCGGGTGCGCCGCGTGGACCATCCGGTAGGCCTTGGCCACAAGGTCGTCCGCCGCATCGCCGGGCACCGGTCTTCCCGTGCGGGTCACCCGCACATCGCCCGGGCTCAGGGCCGGGTCGGGGACCGCTTCCAGTGCGTCCTCCAGCGGTATGGGCACCAGCACGCTCTCGATGTCGCGGTAGCCGTCGGGCCGCAGCCTCACCACATTGAGGCCCAGGTTGATCTTTGCGTGGGGAAACACCAGCATGGGGCCAAAGGTCCGCTTTCCGCAGGAGCCCGGGGCGGTGGGTGCGGTCCCCGTCGCCTATTTTCGCCCTCCCAAGGCGCCGCGCATGCAGACCTTCCTCGAGTTTGAGAAGCCCATCCAGCACATCATCGAGCAGATCGAGAAGCTGAAGGAGGTGGCGGCAGAGAGCGCGGTGGACGTGCAGCCCACGCTCCGCGACCTGGAGCGCAAGCTGGCCGACACCCGGAAGGACATCTACGCCAACCTGAGCCCCTGGGAGCGGGTTCAGGTGAGCCGCCACCCGGACCGCCCGTACACCCTGAAGTACATCGACGCGCTCACCGACGGCACTTTCGTGGAGCTGCATGGTGACCGCACCGTCAAGGACGACAAGGCGATGGTGGGCGGTTTCGGCCTGGTGAACGGCCGTTCGGTGATGTTCATCGGCCAGCAGAAGGGCATCAACACGAAGATGCGCCAGTACCGCAACT
>CAZUNW010000303.1:0-2432 GCA_964621425.1 uncultured Chryseobacterium sp.
TGGTCGATGGCGATGGGGTTGCCCAGACCCACGTCCTGTCCGTCCGGACCGCGTCTTTCGCGCAAGATGCGTGCAGCATCACGCGGTGTGAGCGGTGCACCCGCGCCTGTGAGCTCCTGCATGCGCTTGAAGCGCGCCATGCTGTCGCTCTCGCGCAGGTTGTCCTTGTTCACCGGGCTGTCGCGGAAGGTGTCACTCTGGTAGTGATTGGCGCACACAACCAGCCCGTTGCCCGGGTCGTGCACGCCCATGCCGTCGGGGGCTTTCTCGATCACCACGGCGCGCCCATCGCGGGCGGAGCCCACCAGGATGCTTTCGCTCACGAACACCTCGCGGCGCCCTGCGATGGCCACGGCCTCGTCCACCGTGGCGGCATGCTGCAGGATCTCGCGGGCCAGCAGCGATATCGGTGTGCGCGCGCCAGTGGGCAGTGCCGAGCGCGATGCGTTGATGGTCACCGTGAGCCCCTCGATGTTCATCCCGCTCACCGCCCCCAGCATGCCGGCCCAGGTCACGATCACGAAGGGATGCCCGCTGTCCGGCCGCATGGCCAGCACCAGTTTGTCGCAGGCGAAGTCGTCGCCCATGTGGAAGTCGAAGTTGCGGCCGATGAGCAGATGGCCGTCGGGTGTGCGAGGACCCCAGGCCGCGAAACTGGTGCACCCCACGAAGGCAAGATCCTGCAGGGCGTGTCCGATGTCGTGTGCCGCATGGTAGTTCAGCGCACGCTCATACCCGTTGCCAATGGCGTCGAAGGCCGGGTCGAAGGCGCGGCTCTCGCCGTAGATCTCACGCCTGTACTCCAGCGGCACGTGCTCCTCAAGGTCGCGGTTGAAGAAGGTGATGAAGTGGCGTATCCAGCGCAGCTTCCCCTCGTCGGGCACCAGCACGCGGATCCGTTGCACGAAGAGCTCCTCCTGCTTGCGGATGAGTTCCTGCGCCAGCGTCCCGATGGCCAGGCCGCGTTCCAGGTCCCCGCCCTCAACGTATGCCTCCCAGAGGCCCTCGGGGGTGGGGGCGATCCACCCGTTCGCCGTCCGCCACCCGCCGTTGCCCATGCGCTCGCGCGCGGGAATCACCGCCTGCTCGCCTGGCAACAGGGGCGGGGTGCTGCGCATGTCCAGCATGACCAGCGGCATCAGGGCCACCGCCAGCGCGAGGAGCAGCTCCATCACCAGCAGCGGCAGCACAAGCAGGGCTCGGGGGAGGCGCGGCATCAGGGATGCAAAACTAACCGGGCCGCAGGGGGGCGGGCGCGCTCAGAACCCGAAGCCCACCCCGGCCCCGATCCACGGTTGCCCGCTGGCATAGGGGCTGTTCTCGTCCTGGATCACGTCCCACAGCACCGTGGCCGTGAGGTAGGCCCCGCCGCCCACGCGGGCCGAATAGCCGCCACCCACCAGGAGGAAGGGGACCCATTGGCGGAAGGTGCTGCGGCTGCCTGGCGCATATAGCTCGTAGTTCAGCGCGCTGTACTCCACGTGGGCGAAGAGGGGTTCGATGATGCGGTAGCGGCCGAACAGGCGACCCCCGTAAACGCTGCTTTCGTAGGCAGGCGAGTACCGCGCATCCCGGAAGTACTGGTAGGTGCCGCCGATGCCCGCGGAGAGCTTGCCGTTGCGGGTCACCTTGTAGCCCACCATGGGTTCCACCCCGATGTTGGTCACCGTTCCGAAGCCGAGCCCGATGCCGCCACCGAACCAGATACGCTCGCGCCAGGGCCGCGGGGAATCAGTGGCTGGTCGCGCCGGGGCGGGGGTCTGTACGTAGTCCTGCGCAGTGGCCAGTAGCGGCAGGCACAGGAGCAGGGCCAGCAGGGCACGGAAAGGGCGCATCATGCGGTAAAGGTAGGGGCGGAGCCTGTTGCGGTACGGCCGTGGCGCCGTTCGAACACCACGGTGAGCCAGGCGCCGCGGGCGATCATCCAGGCGAGGAACGCGCACCAGACCCCGTGCAGGCCCCAGCCGGCCAAGTGGCCGCCCCAGGCCACGGGTACGAATACCAGCAGGGTGCTTGCCAGCAGGGCGTTGCGCAGCGCGGCGCCGTCCCCCACGCCCTTAAGGATGCCGTCGAAGGCGAAGGCCACGGCGTTGATGGGCTGGGTGAGGATGACCATCCAGAACACCCCGGCGAACAGCGCCAGCACGGCGGGGTCGTCCGTGAACAGGGGGCCGATGTGGGCGTAGGCCACAGTGTATACAGCGGACAGGGCTACGCCGATCACCACGCTGATGCGCACCACCTGCCAGCTCACGCGGTGCAGCTCGCCCTGGTCGCTCCCGTGGCGCAGCCGCTCCCCGTTCAGTCTTCCGGCCAGAACGCTGCCCGCGGCCGCGTAGCCGTCGATGAAAAAGGCGCTGAACAGCCAGATCTGCATGGCGATGCTGTGGGCCCCGATGTGCGCTTCCCCGTAGCCGGTGGCGTAGCGGTTG
>CAZUNW010000304.1:0-838 GCA_964621425.1 uncultured Chryseobacterium sp.
CGAACTCCTGGCCGGGCGGCGTGCGGCAGGGCTGGTCCATGCTCAGTTCGCGAACGTTGGATCCGTAGTAGCCCCTTGCGTTGTCGCTGAACGGATCCGCCCCGCTCTCGCTCCAGTCCAGCCCGGTGCTCATTGTGAGCACGTGTTCGATCGTGATCGCCCCGTGGCAGGGGTCCATCGCGGTGAACTCAGGCAGGAAGTCGCTCACGGGCTGTTGCACGTCCCTGATGACGCCTTCCTTGATGGCGATGCCAGTGAGGACGGCCACATAGCTCTTGGCCACGCTGAAGCTGTTGCTCACGCTGTCGGCGTCCCACCCGTTCCAGTACTGCTCGAAGATGAGGCTGTCGTGCTGGAACACAGCGAAGCCCACGCTGTGGAGGTCCTTGAGCTCTTGTTCCTGCGCGGGCGCAAGGGCAAGCCTGCCGTAGCGGGCGCCTGTGGGCCAGGGCTGAGGCGCGGAGTTCGAAATGGTGCTACAGGGGAAGAAGTCGCGGTCGTCGATCTCGGGTGCCGTGCGGCCCAACAGGTAGGTGTAGCGCACCCCGCGCGGGATATGGTCGTTGCCGGTGGCATAGGCCAGGGCGATGAGCAGCACGAAAATGCCGGTTGTCCAGAGCAGGGTCTTGGTGAGGATGCGCATATGGAGCGGGAGGGAGCTCCGAAGGTACGGGCCTCAGCCCAAGAGCTCGGCATCGAACAGGTCTGCAAGCTCAATGCGCATGCGCACCTTGATGGCCTCCATGTCCACATCGCCCCCCAGTTCGCGCGCCATGCTGGTGACGCCCTTGTCGCGTATCCCACAGGGCACGATTTTGTCGAAGTAGCGCAGGTCCGT
>CAZUNW010000304.1:848-2429 GCA_964621425.1 uncultured Chryseobacterium sp.
CCGTGCATGGTGACCCAGCGGCTGGCACGGATGCCGAAGGCGCAGATCTTGCGCGCCCGGCCGGGGTCGTTCCAATCGATCCAGACGCCGGTGAGGCCCTCGATGCGTCCGGCCTTGATGCCGTGGGCCTCCAGCGTGCCGATCACGGCCTCTTCCAGCGTGCGCAGGAAGCGGTGGATGTCTGTGAAATGGTGATCGAGGTCAAGGATGGGGTACACCACCAGTTGCCCTGGGCCGTGGTAGGTGATGTCGCCCCCGCGGTCGATGGGGAAGAACTGCACGCCTTGCGCCCGCAGCCCCTCCTCATTAAGCAGCAGGTGGGCGGGCTTCCCGCTCTTGCCAAGCGTGTAGACCGGGTTGTGCTCACAGAAGAGCAGGTGATCCGTGGTGGGCAGTTGCTGGTCCCCGGGGAGCGTGCGGTTGGCCATCTTCCGGTCGATGGTGGCCTGGAAGAGCCTAGTCTGCAGCTGCCACGCGTCGGCGTAGTCGATGCGGCCGAGGTCGCGGAAGTGTATCTGTCGCATGTTCACTGCAGAGGCGCGCAGCCGCAAAGGTCCGGAAGAAGTGACGAGTTGCGCGTATGGAGTGGCGAGTGAGTGCCTGCACAGGAACGCCTGGCGTTCGGGGCATTCACGCGCCACTCATCGACCACTTCACTTCACTTCACCTCAGCGAGCTTACCCTTCAGCATGTTGATCACCGCGATCTCCGTGGGGTCAACGCCCTTCTGCTCGGCCCAGTAGTAGCTCACCCAGTCGCCCAGGTTGATCAGGTGGAGCTGACGTGCGTAGGCTGTATCGCCCTGGCTCCAAACGTCATGGACGTGCGGCGTGTACTTGCGGAAGACCTCCTTGTTGATCTCCATGCGGATCTGGCTCCGTTCGTGGTCGTCCTTGTGGCGGAAGATCACCACGGCGATGTCGTCCTTGCCACCGGCCCAGCCCACAAGCTCGTTGTGGTTCATCTCGGGTATGGCATGGTGCCAGCAGAGCTCCTTGCTGTTCTCGTTCACCTGCTGGCGGAAGCGGATGGCCACCGCCTCGGTTGCGGCCTCACTGTAGATCACCAGGCGCTTGCCGACGAGCTTGCCGGTGAGGTCCCTGGCCGCCGCCTGGATGCCTGCCTTCTCCTTCTCCAGCATGTTCGCCGCGGTGTTCATCGCGCCCTCGAACCCGTCGCCGATGATGCCGAAGTGATGCAGCACGAAGAACTGCTGCACGAGTGAATAGGCGAGCATTGTGCGGGGCGGATTGCCGCCGGGGATCACGATGTGGTCGAGGCCCCTGGCCATCGCCATCTCCAGCATGGCGCCACCGCTGGTGATCACCACCACGCGGGCACCCTTGCCCAGCGCCTGCTGCATGGCGGCGAGGGTCTCCTCCGTGTTGCCGCTGTAGCTGCAGGCGATCACCAAGCTCCTGTGGTCCACATAGCCAGGCAGGTAGTAGTTGTTGTACACCTCGATGGGACACCTGGCCTCCTTGTGAACCAGCTGCGCCGCGATGCGGCCGCCGATGCCGCTGCCGCCGAGGCCGGTGATCACCACGTTGCCATAGGGTCCGCCGGCTGCTTTCAACTGGG
>CAZUNW010000305.1:0-1588 GCA_964621425.1 uncultured Chryseobacterium sp.
CATGAAGACGCTGAGCGGAGGGCGCATCGGCATCGCTGCGCAGGCCCTGGGCATTGCCAGCGGTGCCTATGAGCTCGCCGTCGCCTATAGCAAGGAGCGAAAAGCTTTTGGCAAGCCCATCCACCAGCACCAGGCCATCGCCTTCAAGCTGGCCGACATGGCCACCGAGATCGAGGCCGCGCGCCTGCTGTGCCTCAAGGCCGCCTGGCTGAAGGACACCCATGGCAACTACGACCTGGCCGGCAGCATGGCGAAGCTCTTCGCCAGCGAGGTGGCCATGCGCACCACGGTCGAGGCGGTGCAGGTGCACGGAGGGTACGGGTACGTGAAGGAGTACCACGTGGAGCGCCTGATGCGCGATGCCAAGATCACGCAGATCTACGAGGGCACCAGCGAGGTGCAGCGCATCGTGATCGGTCGCAGTGTGATCGGCTAGAGCGCAGGCAGCAGGTTCTCCAGTCGCGTTCCGCGCGAGCCCTTCACCAGCACGAGCATTCCGCTCACGGGTTGGCGTTTTAACGCGGCCGCTGCGGCGTCCACGTCGGTGTGGACCGTGATTCCGGGGTCCGCCAGTTCCGCGAACTCCGGCCCCACGTACACCGCCTCGAGCCCCAGCCGCCGCACCAGCGCCACCACGCCCAGGTGCTCGTCCCTGCTTTCAGCGCCCAGTTCCTTCATGCCCCCGAGCACGGCCAGCCTGGGCCGGTCGCCGGGCATCGCGGCGAAATGCTCCAGGGCGGCCTTCATGCTGCTCGGGTTGGCGTTGTAGGCGTCGAGCACCACGTGGTTGCGCCCGGTGTCCGTGAACTGGCTGCGGTTGTTGGATGGGCTGTATGCCGTCAGCGCCCGCGCGATGGTGTCGTCGGGAACCCCGACGAGGTGGCCCACGGCCACCGCGGCTGCGGCGTTGGGCAGGTTGTAGGCGCCGATCAAGCGGGTGTCCGCCTGGTGTTCCTTTCCCTCGGGGCCGTTCCAGCGCAGGGCGAGGTAGGCGCCTCCCTCCACCGGGTGCACGCGGTGGTCGGCCGTTGGCGCCGTGCCATAGGTGACGCGGGCCATCCCACTGCTCTTGTCGAGCAGCAGTGGGTCATCGGCGTTCACCAGAACCGACCCGCCGTGTGCGCGCAGGTGGTCGTAGAGCTCGGTCTTGGTACGCACCACGCCCTCGAAACCGCCGAAGCCCTCGAGGTGGGCGCGCCCGATGTTGGTGATCAGTCCGACGGTGGGCTCTGCGATGGCCACCAGTTCCGCGATGTCGCCCAGGTGGTTGGCGCCCATCTCGATGATGGCGATGCGGTGTTCGGGTTTCAACCGCAGCAGGGTGAGGGGCACGCCGATGTGGTTGTTGAGGTTGCCGCCGGTGGCGAGGGTGGGCCGGTCGGCCGAAAGCACTGCGTGCACCAGTTCCTTGGTGGTGGTCTTGCCATTACTGCCCGTTATGGCGATGACCGGTATGTTGAAGGAGCGGCGGTGGTGGCGACCCAGCTCCTGCAGGGCCTTGAGCGCATCGGGCACCAGCAGGTAGCGCTCGTCCGAGGCCACTGCGGGGTCGTCGACCAGGGCGTACCGGCAACCGCCTTCCAGGGCC
>CAZUNW010000305.1:1655-2422 GCA_964621425.1 uncultured Chryseobacterium sp.
TGGTTCAGGGTGGTCATGGAAACGAAGGACCCCGGCCATCGGGCCGGGGTCCCAAGGTAACGGTGGCGCTGATCAGCGCTTGATGTTCTTGCGGCCGCGGTCGTTGCCCAGGCCAACGGGGCTGCCCACGCGCGTCATCGCACAGCGGAAGCCAATGGTCGAGGTGCTCTGGCGCTCGTCCAGGAAGCGGCGTGTGGACGGGTTGGCCCAGTAGATGCGGTCGGCCCAGCTGGCCCCCTTGTACACGCGGGCGCGGTCGTTCACCAGGGTGGTCTTGCCCCAGTCGTACATGGCGTTGCCCTCATAGTCGGGGTTCTCGTAGTAGATGCTGCTCTCGATGTCGCCGTCGCGGTAGTCGATGTTGTCGCTCTGGCGGTAGTTGCGGCGGTCGATGTTCTCCTCCACCGTCACATTGCGCATCCGGATGTCGCCGGGCTGGTCGGCCTGGTAGTCGCTGATGGCGCTCAACAGCTTTGGGCTGATCTCCAGGTCCTGACCCTTGATCATGTCCACCATGTCCTGTACGCGCTGCATCGCCGCATCGCTCTTGCGGGTGTTGTTCAGTTCAATGGCCTGGTCCACGGCGGCCACCAGGTCGTCGATGAGCTTGGTCTCTTCGGGTGTGGCCTTGCGCTGCATCTCCTTCTGGAACTCCGTAAGGAAGTACTTGATGCCGGCGATATCGTACACCACCAGGTCATGCTTGTCCTGTACGGCTCCATCGCTGTTCAGCACCTTGGTCTTGAACACGTTGCCGCGGAAGGGTC
>CAZUNW010000306.1:0-285 GCA_964621425.1 uncultured Chryseobacterium sp.
CTGGACGCGGTTCTCGGCGAATTGCACCGGCGCGATATCCGGTCGGTGCTGGTGGAGGGCGGGGCGCGGCTCTTGCAGGCCTTCCTGGACCGGGGGCTGTGGGACGAGGCCCGGGTGATCACCGGGGAGGCGGTATTCCACGCGGGCACACCGGCGCCGGATCTGCCCATGGAACCGATGTGCTCCATCACAAGCGGTACGGACCGCATCGCGCTCCACGTGAACGGACCAACGCCACCAGCAGGATGCTCCTGGTAGTGCTCGCCGCGCTCTTCGTGGCGGTGC
>CAZUNW010000306.1:295-2420 GCA_964621425.1 uncultured Chryseobacterium sp.
GCTGCTGCCGGCAATCGTCATCAACTACATCGCGGCGTTCGGCTGCGGGCTGGTGATCTCACGCCCCTGGGAGGCGGGTGACCTGTCACAGCTCTGGGCACCGTGCATCACGCTCGGGGTGCTTTTCATCGCGGTGTTCTACCTCACCGGCCTGTCCGCCCAGCGGAGCGGGATAGCGGTGACAACGGTGGCGAGCAAGATGAGCCTTGTGCTCACAGTGGCGTTCAGCGTGGTGGCATTCAACGAGCGGCAGGGCCCGCTGGGATGGACGGGGATCCTGCTCGCCCTGTGTGGCGTGGTGCTCAGCTCTTGGCGCGGACCTGCACGCAGCACGCAGGGCGCATGGTCACTGCCGGTTCTGCTTTTCTTGGGAAATGCGGCGATCGACATCGGCCTGACCTATACGCAGCGCACGCGCACCTCGCCGCTCACCGAAGCGGTCTTCCCCACCCTCATTTTCGCGCTGGCGGGCATGCTTGGCCTCTGCTGGTCGCTGGTGCGTCATGGCGTGTCGCCCTTCAGGGATGTGCGCACCTGGCTGGCGGGGCTTCTCCTGGGGCTCGTGAACTACGGCAGCCTCTACTTCGTGGTGAAGGCGCTGTCGGGCAGCGGACTGCCGGGCAGCAGCATCTTCCCATTGATGAACATCGGCGTGATCCTGTTCGGGACCCTGGGTGGTTTCCTGGCGTTCGGCGAACGGCCGGGCCGCGCTCAGCTCGCGGGCATCGGTTTGGCCGTCATCGCGATGCTGCTCATCCTCTCGGCATGAACATCGACCGGTACCGGACGCTCAACGGTCCGGGCAAGGGGCTCTACAGTGAGAAGGGCAGCCGCTTCATCGGGTACGCCTTCCCGATCGCCGATGAGGCCGCATTCCATTTGGAGGCTGCACGCATCGCAGAGCAGCACCGCGGTGCAAGGCATCTCTGCCATGCGCGGGTGCTGGGTGCGGACGGCGTTGTGAAGCGCGCGTTCGATGACGGCGAGCCGCAGGGCACGGCCGGACGGCCCATCCTGCGCCGCCTTGAGGCCGCGGGCATCACATTCTCCGCGGTGATCGTGGTGCGCTACTTCGGTGGCACGCTGCTGGGCAGGGGTGGGCTCTTGCGCGCCTATGGAGAGGCCGCCAAGCTGGCCATCGCCGGCGCCCCCGTGATGGAGGTCCTGGTGCGCACCGGCCTCACCGCCCACTGCGGTTATGCCGTGCTGGATGCATTGCGGAATGCCGTGCTCGCGGCCGAAGGTGAGCTGACCGGGTCCGAACACGCGGAGCATTGCACCCTGCGGTTCGTGCTGCCGCCCTCGCGGCAGGCGGACTTCATGGAGCGGTGGCGTTCGCGCGGGGTGGAGTTCGGCGATCAGGCGCCCCCGAAGTAGGGCCTGAGGGCGGCAAGCAGGAGAGCTGGCGCCCGCAGTGGCCTGCCGGTCGCCTTGTCCACGAACACCAGCGTGGTGCTTGCCTCTGATAGCAGTTGACCCGCCTCGTTCATCACGGTGTAGGCGAACCGGATGCGCACGCTGGGCAGCTCTTCGATGCGGGTGCGCACGGTAAGGAGGTCATCGTAGCGGGCAGGTGCGTGGTAACGCACCTCCATGTCGCGCACGGGAAGCGATATCCCCTCCTCTTCGAGGCGGCGGTAGGGAAAGCCGAGAGCTCGGAGCGCCTCCACGCGCCCCACCTCGAAATAGGATGCATAGTCGCCGTGGTAGACGCAGCCCATCTGGTCGGTCTCCCCGTAGCGCACCCGGATGGTGGTCTCCCGCTCATACATGGCGGCAAGGTAGCGGCTTGCCCTCTGGGGCTTGACGTCGTACTTTTACAGGATGCAATGGGACAGAGCGGGATATCGCACCGGGTCGCGGCATCAAGCCGCATGCACCGTGGGATGCCTGCCGCGCATCGGTGTGCGCTCCAGCCCCGGCCGGGGTGTTCCAACTTCCCCGTACGAAGCGGTTTTTTTTCCTTATGGTCAAGATGCCTTCATCTTTTTTTTTCACGTGTTTCCGTCCATATTTGTCGCCCGCTTCGCTAGGACCCTCAGGCACCAACGGTTGCAGCGGATCGGGACACCGGACAACACGCATCCTCAACCCTGACCACCGCCCATGAAGAAAGACCACGAGA
>CAZUNW010000307.1:0-652 GCA_964621425.1 uncultured Chryseobacterium sp.
TGACCACCGGGTCGAGCAGCACCAGGAACTCGTCGCCGCCGATCCGGGCCACGGCATGGCTGGTCCGGACCGTCCGCCGGATGCGCCCGGCCACGAGCAGGGAGGCCACGAGGTATCGGGTGGTGTCCTTGAACCAGCCGAACGGAGCACGCCCGAAATCCTCCAGCAGCTTCTTACCATCCACTTCCCCGTGGCGCTTCAAATGGTCAAGCACGGCCACCAACGCAGGGTGGCCGGCGTTCACTTGGGTGGCTGCACCTCTCTTCTGCACCAGGTTCAGCGGATCCACCGCGCTGGCGATGATGGAGAGGTCGCGCGTCAGCAGGAAGCGCTCGGCAAGGTTGGTCTCCACGTTCACCGGGGCCTCCTTAAAGCGGTTGAAGACCTCCGCGGCCACCTGTTGCATCTGCGCTTTGCAAGCCTGTTGGAGCTCGGTTCCGCGCGTTTCCACGGCCTGCGGTTTGCCGCGGAACACGAAGCTGCCTTTCATGAAGGCCCGCTCAAGGGCGGTGTCCAGGTCGCGCTTCATGGCATCAGCACGCTGGGCCTGTGCGCGAACAAAGTCGGCCACCTCCTTTTCGGCGGCTTCGGTGCGGTGCCGGCGGTGCACTTCCTCGCACTGGTAGATCTCCTTGATCAGGTCCCGTATGGC
>CAZUNW010000307.1:662-1326 GCA_964621425.1 uncultured Chryseobacterium sp.
ATGGCGCTGTTATCCTCGCCGGTGAGGTAGATGATGTGCTGGTTGGAGGGCACCCGCGAATCATTGATGCGGGCATTCACCGTGCTGTCCAGTTCAGCGGCGTTGACAAGCTCCAGGTGCAGTTCGATCTCGCTCTTCTCATGGCTGATGGGCAGCGGCATGGAGCCCTGCATCAGCTTTGTCTGGGCTTTCACCTTGTAGGTGTTCTCGACCAAGGCGCTCGGTTCGGGGCTGAGCAGATCGCCAAGGCGGTCAGTGAGGATGCGGTTGGTATCGGGCGTGGAAGGCAGCAGGGTGGCCTTCTCCTTCATGATGTGGGATACGGCCTCGCTCATGAAGCGCAGGGAACCGTCGATCTCGCTCAGGGGCAGGGAGCGTTCGGCCAGCATTGCGTTCACAGCCTCGTCCACTTGCGCTTTGGCCGGTGTGGCCCCCGTGGCCGGGTAGAGCAGCGCGGCGATGTTCTCGCGGCTCACCGGGAAACCCTCGATGAACTGGAGCACCACGATGGTCTTGGCGGCACGCAGCTGCATGGATGCGCCACCGAACAGCTCGCCCACGCGGTCCACGGTCTCCACGAGTTGCCGGTTCGCGCGCTCAATGTCGCGGCGGAGGGTGTCGTAGAACACATCCGCAGTGGCCAGTTCGCCTACCTGCGCATCGG